>DATGTB010000118.1:0-10756 GCA_035302065.1 Paenalcaligenes sp.
AAAACGCAGCCCTGTTTATCCCAGTAATCCTGTAATTTCAAGGTGATTTGCTGAAAGGTGAGCATGTGTAAAGCCAAAAAAGTGCAAAGAAAAAAACATTTTACCAGAAATCAATACGCCTTCAGGGTATCGACACAGACCATACCTGTCTTTGCAGACGGCTCAATCATCCCGATGATCAAAGACCACTCAAGTGTCTTTTAACGGGCTGATATCCTGATCCCGGCATTGCCACAACAAATCAGAGACTGCGCCCTGGGCCAGCACCAGATCGGGGGCGACATCAGCCAGCGGGCGTAGCACAAAGGCACGTTCATGCATGCGTGGGTGAGGCAGGGTCAGGGTGGGGGTGTCAATTTTGCGGGTATCGTAAAGCAGCAAGTCCAGATCCAGGGTGCGCGGAGCATTCTGATAGCTGCGCACCCGGCCATAGGTGAGCTCGAGCCGCTGCAGGGCGTGCAACAGCGCAAAGGGGTCGAGCCCGGTACTCAGTACAGCGACAGCGTTAACGTAGTCCGGACCGCGGGCCTGTACGGGGGCGCTGCGATAAAAGGGTGAAAGTGCCATGCGTTGGGTGCGCGGCAACTCATCGAGGGCCTCACTGACACTTTGCAGCGTTTTTTGGGCTGCGCCCAGATTAGCTCCCAGACCGATATAGGCAGTGTGCGGATAAGGTTCAGGCATGGTATTAACTGTTTTTCTTGGCCGCCCGCTTGCGAGGTCGGCGACGTCGGCATCGGCGCGGGGTTTTCTGTGCAGGTGCGCGCTCACCGATCATCTCGGCGCGGGTTTTGTGATTGGCGTTGGCCAAATCCATCCACCACTGGGCCTCGACACTGTCAAACTCGCGGTTGGCGGCCCGCAGCTGTAAAAAGTCCACCGCAGCCCGAAAGCGGGGCTGTTCTATCAGGCGCCAGATAGCGCGATTCCGGATACGCTCAAAGCGGGCCTGCATAAACCATATTTCACGCATATCCGCCTGGAAACGGCGTTGAATGAACATCTGCGGACTATAGTTATCGATGATGGTGCTGGCTGCGTCATTCATGGCGGGGATAATGGGTACGCCCGAACTTTGTCTTTCCTCCCACTGTTGACGCACGAGCGGCCACAGCAGGGCAGCAAATAAAAAGCTGGGGCTGACGGACTGACCGGTGCGGACTCTCTGATCGGTACGCTCAAAGGCGATGTCCAGGAAGCGCTTGTCATTTTCCTGCTGGTAGACCTGGGGGAAAACCGGCAATATGTATTTGATTAGATCTTCTTGCTGGAGCTGACGCAGGCAGTGTATGGCCTGACCGCAGGCCAATAGCTTGATAGCCTCGTCAAAAAGCCTGGAGCTGGGAACATTGCCGACCAGATGCGCGAGTTTTTTGATGGGCGCATGCGTGTCGGGGTCAATCTCGGCATCAAGTTTGGCCGCAAAGCGGATCGCGCGCAGCATGCGCACGGGGTCTTCGCGATAGCGGGTTTCGGCATCACCGATGATACGGACCACCTGATTTTGCAGATCCTGCACGCCCTGGTGAAAATCAATAATCTCCTCAGTGCAGGGGTCATAATACAGGGCATTGAGGGTGAAATCGCGGCGACGGGCATCCTCCTCGATGTTGCCATAAATGTTGTCCCGTAATATGCGCCCATGACTATCGGTTTGTGCTTTGCGGGTCGCATCGGCCCTGAAGGTAGAGGTTTCTATGACCTCGCGTCCAAAGACGACATGCACCAGCTTGAAACGTCGTCCGATGATGAATGCGCGCCTGAATAAAGGCCGGATTTGTTCGGGAGTGGCATTGGTGACTACATCAAAGTCCTTGGGCTGAAAGCCTGCCAGCAAATCTCTGACGGCACCTCCTACCACATAGGCCTCATAGCCTTTTTCCTGCAGTACTTCACATACTTTGATGGCATGCCGTGCGACCCGTTTTTTATTGATTTTGTGCTTGTCGGCGGGGATGCGCAACGGTGCGGAGCCCCCTGCTTTAAAGACACGGTGGACGAGGTTTTTTATTGTTCGGGTGATCATGTGGTTTATCTTTCTTCCTGCTGTTCTGAGGTAAATAGATCCAGTATTTCCCATTCATTGTCGAGGGCATGGGCGCGTAACTGCGCGCATGGATTCGTGGCGATAGGGTCGCTGACTACCTGCATCAGGGGGAGATCATTGATGGAATCACTATAAAACCAGATGCGCTCAAATTGGTCTCGTGTGCGGGCCTGCTCGTCAAGCCATTGGTCGACGCGGGTGATTTTGCCTTCCTGATAACTGGGTATGCCCTTTACCCGGCCGGTAAAGCGACCCGCTTTTTGCTCGGGTACGGTGGCAATCAAATGCTCAAAACCAAAGCGCCGGGCAATGGGGGCGGTGACAAACTCATTGGTAGCTGTCACCAGTACACAGAGGTGGCCAGCCTGCCGGTGGCGCTCAACCAAGGCCTGAGCCTGCTCGGTGATGGCAGGCTCAATGATGGTCTCCATATATTCGGCCTGCCATTGTTCGAGCTGATCCAGGGGCCGGTCTGCGATCAAGCCTAACATGAACGCAAAAGATTCATCAGCACTCAGATTGCCTGCCTCATAGCGTTGCATCAGCTCGTCATTCAGGCGTAGTGCTTCCTGCGGGTCACCCACATGGCCATTACGGGCCAGAAAATCAGCCCAATGATAATCACTATCCAGGGGCAGCAAAGTATGGTCCAAATCAAATAAGGCGAGAGAAGGCTTACTCATGGTCATGTTTTTTCGGGCTTTGTTCCGCTAATAACTGTCTTAAAAATGGAATGGTGATGGCGCGTTTACGAACGAGTGAGTGATGGTCCAGAGCATCGACCAGGGCACTCAACCGACTCATATTGCGCGAATAATGTGTGAGCATCCAGCGAATCACCTCCGGGGTCAATTGTAGACCACGGGCCTGGGCACGACTATTGATGGCCTGTGCCCGGGCATCATCGCATAACTGCTCCAGATAAAATACAAGATCCCAGGCAATGCGGGTACGCAGATCCTCACGCAGTTTTAGATGCATGGGTGCATGGGCCCCGGCGGTAATGAGGATAAAGGCCTTTTTTGTTCCCTGCAGCAGGCGCCAACGGTTGTAAATGCCAAACAGGGCCGCCTGGGCAGCGCGGTTAAGCAAATCAATGTCGTCTACGGCCAACAGGGGAGGCAGTGCCGTATCATCTGAGCTCAGTTCGAGCAGCTGTGCGGAGGGCGTAAATGCGCTAAAGTAGCGGCCTTGATGCTCATGAACCATGGCTTGCAACAGGTGGGTGCGGCCCGAGCCCTGGTTGCCCCAGAGATACACGGCCCGACCCGGCTGACATTGCTGCAGGGCCTGAAGTGCTTGTTGGTTGGTGCCTACAATGAAATTATCCAGAGTAGGCGTTGGTGCTGGAGATATATCCAGAATCAATTGTTGGTTCATGTGTCGTACAATTCTATCCAACTTACTGTTTTTTTACATCCTAGAGCAGGCTCATGACTGAAAAGAATCAAACCCCCTTAAGCTACCGGGACGCTGGTGTTGATATAGACACGGGCGAAGCACTCGTTCAACGTATCAAACCGCTGGTCGAGCGCACGATGCGTCCAGAGGTATTGTCGCCCCTAGGCGGCTTTGGCGCACTTTTTGAGCTGCCCGCCGGTTATCGGCAGCCCGTCCTGGTTTCGGGTACTGATGGTGTTGGCACCAAACTGCGGTTGGCCTTCGAGTGGCAGCGTCATCGTACAGTGGGTATAGACCTCGTAGCGATGAGTGTCAATGACATTTTAGTGCAAGGCGCAGAACCGTTGTACTTTTTAGACTATTTTGCTTGTGGTGTACTGTCCGTGGACACCGCTGCCGCGGTCATCGAGGGCATCGCCGCCGGCTGTGAGCAGGCAGGCTGTGCCCTGATAGGGGGGGAAACCGCAGAAATGCCCGGGATGTACCCCGAGGGCGAGTACGATTTGGCGGGTTTTGCCGTCGGCATTGCAGAAAAAGAGCAGCTCATTGACGGGCAGGGTATTGAGGCCGGAGACGTTGTGCTCGGACTGGCCTCGAGCGGTCCGCATTCAAATGGCTACTCTTTGATCAGGAAAATCATAGAGCGGGCCGGAGCCAAGCCGACAGATATCATCGAGGGTGCAACCTTGGCAGATTTGATTATGGCGCCGACCCGTATCTATGTGTCTTCAGTGTTGTCTGTCCTGCGTCAGCAGCGTCAGGCAATCAAGGGGCTCGCCCATATTACCGGGGGCGGCCTGAGTGAAAACATTCCCCGCATCTTGCCTGCTCATTTGGCGGTGGAAATACAGCGCAGTGCCTGGGAGATGCCAGCGGTCTTTTGCTGGTTGCAAAGCCAGGGCAATGTGCTGGATCAGGAAATGTGGCGAGTCTTTAACTGTGGCATCGGCATGGTGCTGGTGGTAGATTCTCAGGCAGCCTGCAGCGTGACTGAGCTGTTGCAGGCTGAGGGGGAAACCGTCTATCAGTTGGGGCAGGTCGTGCCCAGACAGGAGCAGGCGTTTATCATGCGCGCTTAGATGCGCTTGCCGAGCTGTGTGCGGACTTTGTCAATCACCTGTGCCGGGGCATCCGGTTGCAGGCAATCGATGACCTGCCGCTCATCAAAGGAGCGTAGCCAGGTGGTTTGTCTTTTGGCGAGCTGCTCGGTCGCGTGTATGCCTTGGACAATGGCTGTTGTGCGGTCTAGCGCGCCATCGAGATAGCGCCAGATTTGGCGATAGCCCACACAGCGAATGGCTGGCAGATCAATATGCAGATCGTCCCGCGCATGAAGTTGTCGCACCTCGTCAATCAAGCCTTGCTCAATCATTTGGTGGAAACGTTTGGCAATGCGCGGATGTAACAATTGGCGTCGTGCCGGCTCCAGGCTCAGTGTCAGGTAGGGGTCATGAAATAATTTTTGACGGGGCTGTTTTTGTAAAATAGACAGCGGGGTACCGGTCAAACGAAAGACCTCAAGAGCACGCTGAATGCGCTGGCTATCATTGGGGGCAATGCGCTGGGCCGCCTGTGGGTCATGCTGAGCCAGCATCTGATGTAGTGCAGGCCAGCCATATTGGGCCGCCTCGGCTTCCAGCTCGGCACGCATCTGCGGGCAGGATCGGGGCAAAGGACTCAAGCCCCGGGTGAGGGCGTGATAATACATCATTGTCCCTCCGCAAATCACCGCCAGACGACCCCGTTGTCTGATGTCATTTATCAGCGCCAGGCTGTCTTGCACAAAGGAAGCCACATCATAACTTTGGGCTGGATCCAGAATATCCAGCAAATGATGCGGTACCCGGGCTTGCTCCGTGGCGTCTGGTTTGGCGGTACCAATATTCATACCACGATAAATGGTGGCGGAATCCATGGCGATGATTTCTACCGGCCAGTGCTGAGCCAGCGCCAGGCTGGCGGCACTTTTGCCGCTGGCAGTTGGGCCAATCAGAAAAATAACAGTAGGGGTCATTGTCCACGCAGAAAAAGTTTGTCCAACTCATCAAGAGACCAAAAATACCACGTTGGTCGTCCGTGATTGCATAGCCCGGCCCGGTCCGTGCGCTCCATATCTCGTAATAAAGCATTCATTTCATCAATGCCCAGTTTACGGTTGGCACGTACCGAGCCATGGCAAGCCATGGTGGCCAGCAAGTGGTGGTGTTGTTCCTGCAGCAGCTCGGTTTGGCCCAGCTCGGCCAGATCGTTGAGCACATTACGCATCATCGTTTCAATATCCCCTTGGCTCAACATGGCTGGCACAGCCCGGACACTGAGGTGTGTAGGGCCCGAAACACTGACCTCAAGGCCCAAGGCATGGAGATCCTGTTGATGCTCTTCGACCAGGGCAATCTCTGTTTCTGTGGCCTGAAACACCACCGGTACCAGTAACTCTTGCTGGCTCAGGCGGTGTTGTTGGTAGCTTTTTTTCATCTGCTCATAGACTACTCGTTCGTGGGCTGCATGCATGTCAATGAGCAATAAGCCTTTTTTGGTTTGTGACAGAATATAAATGCCGTGTAACTGAGCAATGGCCATGCCCAGGGGAAACTCCTCATCGGTAGCGCTTGTCACTGGTATCGCCGCCGGGGCCTTGGGGCTCAAAGGGGTCGGAGCGGGCTCGGCGAGCGGCTCATAAAAACGTTGCCAGGCATCCTTGTCTGTCGCTGGCGGCGTAAAAGAAAGGGGTGTTTGCCGGGCAGTAGCGGGCGGCATCGATTGCGGTTGCGCTGCAGGGGCGCTCGATGTGGGGACTGCAGCGCTGGCAGCAGCCTCGCCCACCGGTAGCTTGGCCAGAGTCTGGCTCAGGCTATCAAGTACAAAGCGGTAGACGGCGCCATCGTTTCTGAAACGAACCTCATGTTTGGCTGGATGGACGTTGACGTCGACCTCCTTGGGGTCCAGATAGAGAAACAGTACAAAACTGGGTTGTCGATCGCCATGGAGCACATCCCCGTAGGCCTGTTTAATGGCATGCTGCAGGCGATAATCCCGGACAAAACGGCCGTTGACATACAAAAACTGCGGCTCTCGACTGCTTTTGGCATGCTCCGGGCGAATGATGCGCCCAAAGATCTTGATGTGCTCATGGACATTTTCCACCGCGCTGGAGTGCTGCTTGAACTCATCGCCCAAAATGGCTTGCAAACGCTCATGAAAAGACTGTACCGGCCAATTGGCCACCACCCTCTGATTGTGGGTGAGCCGGAAATGGATATTGGGATAGGCCAAAGCAATGCGTCGCAATACCTGCAAACAGTGCCCGTATTCAGTGCGTTCGGTACGCAAAAACTTGCGCCGGGCTGGTACCTTGTCAAATAGGGCGCGCACCTCAACGCGGGTACCTACCGGACCGCTGGCAGGCTCTACAGTGTCATACGGTGAGGCCACGGACCAGGCATGCTCTGCCTGCTCGGTACGAGAGCTCAGATGCAAATAGGATACGGAGGCGATGGAAGGCAGCGCCTCACCCCTGAAACCCATCGAGCCTACCTGCTCAAGCTCGGCCAATGAGGCAATTTTACTGGTGGCATGGGTCTGTAATGCCAGCAAAAGGTCTTCTTTGCTGATGCCATGGCCGTCATCTGTGACGGCAATACGGCGGATACCGCCGCCATCGAGGCGAATATCAATACTATGGGCAGCAGCATCTATGCTGTTTTCCACCAACTCCTTGAGTACTGATGACGGGCGCTCAATGACCTCGCCGGCGGCAATCTGGTTAATGAGGGTAGGGGGCAGGGGGTGAATGGCTCGATAAGCAGACATGGGGGATAAAATGCAGTATTCTTTAGGTTTCTGAGTTTTGACTCGGCATTATTTTCATTAAAACATATTTTCTGATGCCTGAAATAATCACGATGCTTTTACAGATCGATCAGTACCTCGGTCTGTGGGTTGAGCAGTATGGTGCCTGGATATACCTCATTCTGTTTTGCATTATTTTCAGCGAAACGGGACTGGTGGTATTTCCATTTTTGCCGGGCGATTCGCTGTTATTCATCGCAGGGGCCTTCGGTGCGACCGGGGCCATCGATCCCCTGATGATGAGCTTGTTGCTGTTTGTGGCTGCCATTCTGGGCAATACGGTCAACTATCATATTGGTCGTTTTGTCGGCCCTCGGGTATTTACTGAGGAGTCGCGCTTTCTGGACCGGCAGGCCTTGGTCAAAACGCACGCTTTTTATGCCCGCCATGGGGGCAAGACCCTGGTCATTTCACGATTTCTGCCTTTATTTCGCACCTTTGCCCCCTTTGTCGCTGGTGTGGGTCGCATGCATGGGGGCTGGTTTCAGTTTTATAATGTCAGCGGTGCTGCCCTGTGGATTTTTGGCCTGATTAGCCTGGGTTATTATTTTGGGCACGTGCCCATTATTCGCGATCATCTGAACACCATCGTGTTGCTGGGGATTGGTGCGGCTGCCATTCCGGTGGCCATCGGGGTGCTATGGCGGGTAGTACGGCATCTAATTGCGCGCTACCAACGCCCTTAACTACGCTGTGCCAGCGCTGCACCCGAGCTGAAGTAGCCCTTTATCCCGGTCAGGATGGCCTGGGCCAGCTTATCCTGATGGCCGCTACTGCGTAGCAGGCGCTCTTCCTCAGGGTTACTGATAAAGGCGGTTTCTACCAGAATGGAGGGGATATCCGGAGCGCGCAGCACGGCAAAATTGGCCCGCTCTACCTGCCGTTTGTGCAGGCGGTTAATCTTGCCGATGTGGCTTAGCACCTCGGTGCCAACCCGCAACGAATCATTGATTTGTGCCGAGGTCGAGAGATCGAGCAGGACCTGCGCAACTTGTTTGTTATGCGATTTGACATTGATGCCGCCGATCAAATCCGCCTTGTTTTCATTATCTGCCAACCATTTGGCTGCAGCACTACTGGCGCCGTTTTGTGATAGGGCGTAGACCGAGGAGCCGCGGGCAGTCGGTTTGACCCAGGCATCAGCATGAATGGACACAAAGAGATCAGCCTGCACCCGCCGTGCCTTTTGTACACGCACATGCAGGGGCACGAAAAAATCCCCGTCACGAGTCAAATACGCCCGCATATTGGGCTGGGCATCGATCAATCGCTGTAGTCGCAAGGCGATTTGTAGCACCACATCCTTTTCCCGCGTACCGTTTGGTCCAATCGCACCGGGGTCCTCCCCGCCATGTCCTGCATCGATGGCAATAAGTATGGGGCGCTGGCTGGGAGCACTCTTGACAGCAGGCGGCGGTGCCTTGGCGGCTTTGGGTGGGGTGGGTGGCGCTTTTTGTCCTTGCACCTTGGGCACGGGTGTGCTGGGCGCCTGATTCATGGCCAGCTCCTCAAGTACAGTGGCTAGCGGATCATCGTCATCAAATTGTTGCTGTAATGCGAGGATAGGATCCTGAGCCACCAGAGGATACAAGTCAATGACAAAGCGGTACTTATACTCACCGATGGGTTTGAGGGTAAAGACCTGCGGGGCAATGGGCTGTTTGAGATCCAGCACCAGGCGCACAACATCCGGAGTGTTCTGCCCTACGCGTACCCCCGAAATATAGGGGTCATTTGACTGCACCAGTCCGTTGAGCTGCTTGAGCGTGCTATTCAGTGTGACATCGTGCAGATCAACCACCAAACGGTGGGGGTTTTCCAGGATGAAATGCTCTGCTTTGAGCTCAGACTCGAGCTCCAGGGTGACCCGGGTGTATTCGTCAGCTGGCCAGGTGCGCACCGCTACAATCTGGCTGGCATGCGCAAACCGCGGCAGCAGGGGAAAAACAAGCAACGTGGAGGCAGCAGCAATGAGGCTGCGGCGGGTGTGCTGGCAGGGCGTTCTGGGTGGGGCTGAGAGATGTTTTTTTGCCATGTTTTTCCTTTTTAAACGCTCAGGTGTTCAGCAAATGCAGACCATACCACCGCTACGTGGTGTAAAGACAACAGCAGCCCGAAATAAGTAGATAAACGGTTTTTTTACTCGGGTTACTGGCTGCCATTGTATTGGATCGCGCCAAAAAACATTGTTAAAATGCTTTAAAATCAACTGGATAGCGTTATTATCTAGAAATATTATAGCTTTTTTATGGCCTTTGGGAAACAGTATTAGTCAGTAGACAGTTGTAAATGCTCCAACCAATTTTGGGCCGCGCGGCTCTGGGCCTGCAGTTGTGCCTGCCGTCCCGGCTCCTGGTACTGCAAATGGATATGCAAATCAGGAGTTGGCAGCAAATCCTGGGCACGTTCTGGCCATTCGACCAATAAGATGGCGTGCGGCTCAGTAAAGAGTTCCCTGAATCCGGCATCCAGCCATTCTCTTGGATCCGCAAAGCGGTAAAAGTCCAGATGATAGGCATTTTGCTGTCCCAGGTCATAGCTTTCGGCCAATGCGTAGCTGGGGCTTTTAATCCTCCCGCTGACTCCCAGGGCACGCAACAAATACCGTGCAAAGGAGGTTTTGCCAGCGCCCAGATCACCACTTAAATAAATGATCCCGCCTTGATGTGGAGGATGGGCGAGTAAAGGAGCAAAAGAGCGGGCCAACTGGGCAGTGGCCTGTTCATCTTTCAGGTAAACAGTGGTAGCCATAAAAAGTAGCAAAGGGTTAATGCCTAATAACTGATCATCATCCACAGCGGCAAGGTGATGGCCGATAAAATCGTACTGAGCGAGAGCGTGAGGGCTGCCAGCGGCCCATCGCCGCCCATGCGCACTGCCAGCACATAGCTGGCAGGAGCGGTGGGTACAGCAGCAAATAATAACAGCATCTGCTGCTCGATGGGTGCCAGGGGCAATAGCAGATTGAGTCCAAGTGCGATCACGGGCATGAGGAGCAAACGCACTGCAAGCACCCATGATAACAGGGCTTTGGCGCCGTGTATGGCCTGGATGGACAGCGAAGCCCCCACGCACAACAGCCCCAGAGGCAGAGCACTGGCACCGAGTCTATCCAGGGTAATATGCACGGGAGCGGGCAGGCTCCAACCCGTATAACTCCAGATCAACCCACCCAAAGTAGATAAAATCAGCGGGTTGCGCAACAGGGCCGTCACTATTTTGGTTTGCCCATTTTGGGCCAGGCTGTAGACGGCAATGACATTGACCAAGGGCACGCTCAGGGCCACGTACAGGGCCATGATACCCAGCCCTTCCTGCCCCTGAAAGGCAACGGCGATGGATAGGGCAATATAGGTGTTGAAGCGATAACTGCATTGGGCTATGGAACGATATTTCACCGCCTCGGGACGTAGAATGGGGCGTGCTAAAAAAACCAGTACTACCCCACCGGTAGCCAGG
>DATGTB010000119.1:0-24194 GCA_035302065.1 Paenalcaligenes sp.
AGTGTCGGGGGGCTCACAGTCCTTTAATGCCGTCAATCAAATGCGGGTTTTAGGGCGTTGGATGCGGATGATTACCATTCCTAATCAATCCTCTGTGGCTAAAGCGTATCTGGAATTTGAAGAGGATGGACGAATGAAACCCTCCTCGTACTATGATCGTATTGTGGATGTGATGGAAGAGCTCATGAAATTTACGTTACTGACCCGTGAATGCGCTGACTATTTAGTCGACCGCTATAGTGAAAGAAAGGAAAGCGCCGAGGAGCTGTCCAAGCGGGTGAATCAGCGTAGTATTTAGTGTTATTCGCTGTAGATGATATAGATAGATTTGGGCTTGAGATTCACGCAGGTCTTTCTTCTAACGTTTAGTGGACAGGGTAGAGATGGATAAAAAAGAGGCGGTCAGTAAATTTGATGCATTAGCTTCCGAGCTGAGGCTTGATATTGTGAAGCTATTGGTGCAGTTTGGTGAGGATGGGTTAGTGGCCGGAGAGATCAGCCTACAGTTGGCTATTCCTCCGACTAATCTGTCTTTTCATCTAAAGACTCTGACACACGCTGGTCTTGTCTATGTAGAGCAAGAAGGGCGGTTTCAGCGTTATCGTGCTAATACTTCGGCCTTGATGAGTTTAGTGGGATATTTAATGGAGAAGTGTTGCGACAAGCAAACTAAACCAAAAACCGAATTGTGTTAGTTATTTAGTTCCCAACTATTTTGTCCGTCTACATAAGCTTCGTCGCCAAAAAGCGATTGAATACCAAGAGTATCTGGAAAAAATCCGCGAGCTATCTCGTAAGGTTATACGTCCGGAGCAGACAGCGGCTAACTATCCGCCATCGATGGACTCTAATCCCAAACGCGCGTTTTATGATAACTTCGGTCAAGATGAACTACTGGCCACAAAAATTGATACGGCTATTCGTTATACCAAAAAAGCGGATTGGGTCGGAGATCGCTTTAAGGAACGAGAAATTGCCAATGCGGTGCGAGAAGAAACGACGGGGTATGAGGTAGATATTCAGGGTGTAATGGAATTGGCAAAAGCGCAAAAAGAGTACCATTGATGCCTAAGGTAGAAATTGGTTCTATTGCGATGCAGTTAAATCGTAAGGCAATTAAAAACCTTCATATCAGCGTGTTGCCACCTGATGGGCGTGTGCGTGTTTCTGCTCCTGAATCTATGACAGAAACCGCAATCCGTATGGCAGTGATCAGCCGCATTCCTTGGATCAAGAAACAGCAGAGCGATTTTGCCAAACAACCTCGCCAATCTGATCGAGAAATGGTTAGCGGTGAATGTCATTACCTGTGGGGCAGGCGTTATCGTCTGAATCTTATCGAGCGTTCCGGAAAGCATGAAATCAAGCTAGGTCGTGGTCGATTGCATTTATATGTCAATCCCGCAACAACGCTTGAGAACAAGGCACTGGTACTGAACTCATATTATCGAGATGCACTTAAAACGCGAATCGCTGAGTTATTGCCTGTTTGGGAAGATAAGATCGGCGTTAAAGCTGCAGATTGGGGAATTAAAAAGATGAAAACCAAGTGGGGCAGCTGCAATATTCAGGCAAAGCGCATTTGGCTAAATTTAGAGCTTGCTAAAAAGCCACCGGAGTGTTTGGAGTACATCCTAGTGCATGAATTGGTGCACTTGCTTGAGCGTAATCACAATGAACGCTTCAAGGGGTATATGGACAAGCTACTTCCCGATTGGCGAGAGCGCAGAGATTTGTTGAATCGGATGCCCTTGGCGCACAACGATTGGGTGTACTAGGAAAATTATGCAGAGTTTGCATGGTTAGCCTGATTATGTATGTGGCGCGTAATTTGAGATAAACTTGATAGTAAAAGCGGGAAATGGATTTCATTTCTCCGATATTTTGCTCAGGTGCTGTCGCTAAAAGTGTCAAGATTCTATCTTTACGCTTGGCGGCCAATACTCCCGCAGTACCTGCCCAGAAAATAGCCAATATTGGGATCAACTTAACAGTTTTGGCTTTGTTTATTATAAAAACCAGCACTTTCAATTAGTTGAATGGTTTATTCGCTAGTTTATGTGAACTACCTTTTTAATGGAGGTTGTCTAGTGGTAAACGAGGCCCTGTAGAGGGCCTTTTTTATTGGGTTGTACCGCCCACTGGTGGTTAGGAGATCGTGCCCGGTTCGGGTCTTTTTACTTAGCCTTTTATCCTTGATGAATCATCGACGTAATTTCATTCGCATTGCGGGGGCGGCGACCATTGCTGCCACCGCCGCCAGGGTTGCACCTGTGTCTGGCGCTCAGCAGCAGTCTTGGCCTCAATCATAATCAGGTTTAGTGGGTCCGCTCATTGCGACTCAAAAAAATCTGCTGCCCAAAAACTCTGCAAAACCACGGGTCGTTATAGTGGGCGGGAGTTGGGGTGGGCTGACAGCTGCACGTTATTTGCGCACACAGTATCCTGCTGCCGAGGTGGTCGTATTGGAGCGTAATCCGGTGTTTTGGTCTTGCCCCATGAGCAATCAATGGCTTGCCGGGGTAGTAGAGAGTGATTTCATCATGCATGATCTGAACCGGCCGGCCAACCGTTATGGGTTTAGTCTGATTCAGGCTGATGTGGTGGGTATTGACCGGGATCGACGGATTGTTTATAGCAGTCAGGGTGTGCTGGATTATGATTTTCTAATTTTGGCAGCCGGGATTAGAAATGCCTACGAGGAATGGTTTGGCGAGGATCAACGAGCTGCTCTATATACTCGTCAGAATTTTCCCGCAGCCTATATTGCCAATAATGAGCATCTTTTGCTCAAGCAAAAGTTGCAGCAATTCAAGGGCGGCAATTTTGTCATGAATTTGCCGCCGCCACCTCATCGCTGTCCCCCTTCTCCCTATGAGCGGGCCTGTACCATTGCCTGGTATATGAAAACCAACCGTATCCCGGGCAAGCTGATCGTGCTGGATCCCAAACCGCGTATCAATCCGATCCATGGGGGGTTTAACTATGCCTTCAAGGAATTGTACGGCGACATCATCGAATATGTTCCTGACGCCGAGGTGCGCTCTGTGGATCCGTTCAAGCAGCAGATTTCCACCACGGCAGGGGACTTTGATTTTGAGGATGCTGTGTTGATGCCGCCGCATCAGGCGGCTGATATTGTTTGGCAGGCTGGCCTGATTCGTGAAGATCCCCCTACAGGGCCCGCCTGGTGGGGTCATCAGCATCCAACACTGCTGCATGCCGTAGATGATGATCGGGTGTATTTGATCGGGGATTGTATGGGCTTTGTCTCGCCGGATTTTGGTTATTACCCGAAAAGCGCTCATGTCGCCAATCAGATGGGACGTATTGCGGCCGGGTATATTGCCCAGCGGTTACAAGGCGAGGAGCCGGCCCCCGTTTTACCTGATAATTTGTGCTATATGATGATTCAGCCTGAGCCACTGCAGGTGGTAGCGGTGGAGTTTGACTACGCCATAGGCAGTGAGGGGCATATACAGCAAACACAGGTGGATATAGATAATCCGTTTCCGGAATTGGTCGCAGAAAGCTTTGAGTGGGCTCGTTCGACCTGGGCTGATTTTTTATAAGGGTGAACCCATGTTGGTTGTGCAAAGCAAGGTGTTACAGCCCCGGCGACGGTATTTTCTGCTGGCTACGGTTGCCATGATGGGTTGCTGGGGATTGCCAGCCTGGGCGCAGGAGGCAGCTCAGGCGTTAATGACAGAGTTTTTGGCAGGTCAGTCTCCACAAACGACGGGGATTATGATCGAATTGCCCGATGTTGCAGATAATGCTACCTCGGTCCCTCTGGCCATAGCGGTGGAGTCAGCAGCACAGGAGGGCGTGTTTTGCGAGGAACTGTTGGTGATTGCTACCAAAAACCCCCTGCCAACGGTATGCCGTTTTCGTTTTACGCCCCTGATGGGGGCAGCCAAGGTAGAGACCCGCATCAGACTGGCAGAAAGTCAGTCGGTCATGGTCCTTGCACGGCTCAGTGACGGCAGCATACGGCATGCGGAACAAGAAATAACAGTCACAATGGGAGGGTGTGGTTAAATGACTCAGACTTCCTTTGCACGGCGGCCGCGACCGCCACGGATTACCATTAGTGATAGCACGCCGCAGGCAGGCGAGGAGGTGCAGGTCAAGGTATTGGTCCAGCACCCTATGGAAACAGGACTCAGAAAACAGGTGGATGGGCAGGTCATTCCCAGAAATATCATCACGCACTGCGAGTGTCGGTTTAATGGTGAGTTGCTTATGGTTTGGGAGCTGGATACGGCGATTTCACCTAATCCGTATCTGGCTTTCAGTTTTGTCCCTCCAGGCTCGGGGGTGCTGCATATGCAATGGGTGGATGAGCAAGATAAGCAAATTGAGGCCAGCCTGGATATTCAGGTGCAGACAGCCTGATCATTAGCGACAAAAGACGGTCCATAGATCCTCAACCCGAGTGGTATAGCGGGGGCTGAGGTAGCGTTGGCGCATGGACCATGGAGCGTGATAGTTGGCCAGGCCGCTGTGTATGGTGCCCTGCCCCCAGCGCTGATTGATTTGGTCCAGCGTGTGGGTCAGGGGCTCTTGTAGTTGTTGTTGTGCCGCTGAAAAAAGATCCAGACTCGCCTGACTCTTGGGCTGCAATCCGCCTAAAAAAACACTGACCTTTTTATAGGCTTGTCCAGGTTGCCAGATGTAGTCCAATGCCTTGAGCGCCTCCTTGAGAATGGTAGGGGTGTGATCGGTGGCATATGGTAGGGCGCAGGTGTATTGGGGGCGTGGATCGGTGGCGGTCCGGGGGGTCAGGCTGACACGTACAAAGGCACAAACGCTGTTTTGGGCCCGCATGCGTACGCAGGCCTGCTCGCTATAGGTGGCCAGAGCCTGCCTGACGGCCTGTAGATCGCTTTGGGCATGACCAAACATGCGACTGCTGCGTATTTCCTGTCGGGGAGCCGGCTGTGTAGTGAGCTCAAAGCAGGCCTGCCCACGCAGCTCAATGACTGTTTTTTGCACGGTGACACTAAAGCGGCGGCGCATAAACTCGGCATCAGCACCGGCCAGATCTGCTGCAGTATGGATGTTGAGGCGGGCCAGATGGGCACTCAGGCGTGGTCCGATGCCCCATACCTCCTGCACTGGAGTGATGCGTTTTAAGGCTTGCCACTGTTTTTTATGCTGTAGATATACCAGACCGCGTGTACGATGTGCCCAGCGCTTGGCAGCATAATTAGCTAGTTTGGCCAGGGTTTTGGTAGGACCAATCCCCACCCCGGTGGGTAATCCCGTGTACTGTGCAATGCGCCGTTGGGCACGCCGGCAAAGGGCATCCGGGTCGTCGCTGACCTGGAGCCGGGCAAAGGCCTCGTCGATGGAATAGACCTCTACCTGGGGTAGGTGGTCTTGCAGGATACGCATGACGCGGTCACTGAAATTGGCATAGAGGGCATAATTACTGCTAAAAACATGCACCTGCTGTTTGCGCAATAAATGGCGGACCTCATGATAGGGGGCGCCCATTTTGACCCACTGTCTGGCCTGTCGGCAACGAGCAATGACACAGCCATCATTGTTGGACAGCACTACGATGGGTTGATGGCGCAAATCGGGCCTGAACACACGCTCGCAGCTGGCATAAAAGCTGTTGCAGTCAAACAGGGCGTATAGGCTGTGACTCATGGCGTTCAGGGTGCTGTTGTGCCCGGGTCCGAATCCGGGCAGTGGCGGCGAATGCTGTGGCGTACCACGCCCCAGACAAAAAAATCATCCTCAGGCCGAAGGGTGATGGGGGCGTAGGCGGGATTGTCGGCCAGTAGGCGCAGATGCCCATTTTTCCTGTACAGACGGCGCACCAGAGGCTCGCCAAATAATGCGGCAATGATGATTTGCCCGTGTTGCGGCGCCAGGGAACGATCAACAATCAGCCAGTCATCGTCAAAAATGCCCGCCCCCGTCATGCTATCACCAGCTGCTCGCACTATGTAGATATGCGGAGCCTGTATATCGAGTAGAGCGTCCAACGAGATGGTCTGCTCGACGTGGTCCTGGGCCGGACTGGGAAAACCACAGCTGACCCGGTTGCCATAAAGGCGTAGCAAGGTGGTAGAGCTCGTGATGGGGTGAGCGTTGCGCGATAAAAATTTCATCATGGTTATACTGTATAAATGCACAGTATAAACATAGATTGTGCCCCCGTTATTGTCAAGATCAAATCCGGGGGCTATGGTGCCTTTGAGGGCAATCTTTAGTACGATAGGATGTTTATGGTTCTTTTATATTGTTAGTGGCATATTAATGACAGTAGATAGTGCAAGAAATCAAACTACTCAAAACCAAGTTACTAAAAACCACGTCAGTGCCCGCGAGTACAAACGGGCAATGCGCCATTTGGCCGGGGCAGTCAGCGTGATCACCGTTGAGCATGAGGGTGAGCGCGGGGGGTTGACGGCGACCTCGGTCGCTTCAGTGGCTGCGGATCCGGCTGAGTTGCTGGTCTGCATCAATCAGAGTACGGCAACATGGCCGCTGCTTGAACGCAGTGGTCGTTTTGCTGTCAATATACTGGCTGCTGATCAGCAGGATGTGGCCAAACGCTTTGCTGGCATTGGCCAGTTACAGGGGGATGCGCGCTACGGAGAGGAGAACTGGATAAAGACTGACACCGGAGTATGGATACTGAAAAGCGCTGCTGCAGCTTTGGCCTGTACTGTGGATGAGGTTATCCTACGCCATAGTCACGCATTGGTTTTTGGGCGGGTGCGCGAGGTCTTCTATCAGACAGCCGAGACGACGCGCCCCTTGGTTTATTGGCAGGGCAGCTTTGCCAATTTGGCGCTAGGCAAATGAGTCTTGTTTTAGTGAATATTATTGGTGATGGCCGGGGTTTTCAGGCTCTGGTATAGCCACTGTGTCATGTTTTGACTGACCTCGTCTGCGGCCTTGCCAAAGGCAGGTATGACCTGGGCCAAATCGGTCCCATCCGTGACCGCCTGTTTGACATAAATGGGCTGCACAGTGAGGATTTTACCTGTCTGGCGGGCGATGAGCTGAGCATTGAGTTGTATATGCACTGTGGGAACCCCTTCATCATAGTGCACCTGAAAACGATACAGGTGGATTTGCAGCACCAGATTGGGACTGCCACTTTCTCCGGCAAAGGTGATGGCCTGCACCAACTCGGTTTCCAACAGCGCCTGTGCCAATCGATCGCGTAATAGGGAGGGGGTATTATCTATCCAGGCGGCTCCCTGATAGGCACGCAGTTCATAACCTTCGGGGTTGACCAAAATTCGCTGGGTATTCAGGGTGCGATTGGCATAGGGGGTGAGTAGCTGCAGGGTATAGGGTGCAGGTTTGTCCCCTACGGGTTGCAGGCTGGTTGCCGGGAGCTCGTAGTGATTTAATTGCGGTGAATCCGGCAAAATACTACAGGCACCAAGCAAACTGAGTATGAGCGTGATAAGTGCTAGGCGATAGCGAATCATGGTTGAAACTCCTGGATTTGATCTTTTCCAAGCAGAAATTCAGCGGGGTTTTCATTCAGGCGCTGAGTCAAATAATTAATATTTTCTATGGCCTGTCGCAGCGATTGCATCGTGGGCTCGAGCAAGGAAAATCCGGTGCTGCCCTCTGAAAGGGCATCTGCATTGGCCTCGATAAGCGCCTTTATTTTTTGCGTGGCCTCGTTTACATTGGCCATGGCCTCATTCGCACGGGCCAAAATACTGCTCCCGTCTCCATCAAGGAGGTTATTGACTGATTTCATGGTGTAGCCGATTTCATTGCTTGCCTGACTCAGGTTATCGATGAGTTCGGGCAGGCCTTCACTGCTATGTGCCAGTTGGCCGAGCAGATCCTGCAGTTGCTCCAGGCTGTTGGAGAGCTTGTCGGCGTTGTCGGGGGACAAAAAGGCGTTGGCATTGGTAATGAGCTGGGATATATTGGTCATCAGATCCTCGCCGCTGGACATCAGTTGTGTCAGGGAGGATGGGGTGGCGACAATTTGCGGTAGCTGGTCCTCGCCTTTGGCTGTCAGGGGTGCACTTTTTTCGGGGTTGCTGTCGTATAGTTCGATGACTGCAGAGCCAGTAATGCTGGTAATTGCCAGGCGGGCCTTGGTGGTTTCAGTGACTGGCAGGGACTCACGTACAGTAATATCCACCAGAACCCGGCTGATGTTGTTGGGATCCAGGTTCATTTGGGTCACCTCTCCGACCTTGATGCCGTTGTACTGGACAGCGCTGCCGCGGCTCAGGCCGCTGATAGCTTCGGTAAAGACGACCTGATAATTTTTGACAGCGGTATCCCGACCTGCCTTGGTCATCCACAGGGAAAATACAATTGCGGCAACGGCCACAATCAGAGTGAATAAGCCAACCAGTAAATGGTGCGCGCGCGGTTCCATATCAAGAGCTCTCCAGCCTGCGTTCTTGTGCGCCTTGGGCGGCTCGGCCACGAGGGCCATTGAAGTACTCCTGTACCCAAGGGTGATTGAATTTTTCTACATGCGCCAAAGTATCATTGACCAGAACATGTTTCTCGGCCAACACAGCGACGCGATCACAAATGGTATATAACGTATCTAAATCATGGGTGACTAAAAACACAGTCAGACCCAGGGCATTTCTCAGGGTGAGAATCAGCTGATCAAACTCGCTGGCGCCAATGGGGTCCAGCCCGGCGGTTGGCTCATCCAGAAATAAAATATCAGGATCCAGCGCCAGTGCCCGAGCTAATGCTGCCCGCTTGATCATGCCACCAGACAATTCTGAAGGATAGCGGTTAGCAGCATTGGTAGGCAAGCCAGCCAACACCATTTTTAGCAAAGCCAGATCCTCTGCCTCGGGACGCTTTAAGCCGGCATGCTCAATCAGGGGCATGGCAACATTCTCGAGGGTGGTCAGGGAGGAAAACAAGGCGCCTTGTTGAAACAGTACCCCAAAGCGCCGCTCAATGGCTGCGCGATCCTTGTCATCAAGATCAAACAGGGATTTACCCAATACCTCGATGCTTCCCTCGTTGGGATGGCGCAACCCCAAAATGGTGCGCAGCAGAACCGACTTGCCTGTACCCGAGCCGCCCACCAGACCGATAATTTCCCCCTTGTAGACATCCAGATTGAGGTGCTCATGCACCACATGGCTGCCAAAGCGGTTGCATAGATCCCGAATTTTGATGATGGGGGTTTGATTCTGGTTCGTATCGGTGTTTGTCATTTACCAGCCCATTTCCATATAAAAGAGTGCGGCAAAGGCATCGAGCAGAATCACGATAAATATGGATTGCACCACAGCTGAGGTAGTGCGCTCGCCAACCGATTGTGCGCTGCCCGTGACCTTGAAGCCCTGCTGGCAGCCTATCGCTGCGATGAGAAAGGCAAATATGGGGGCTTTGGCAATACCAACCAGAAAGTCGATGTAATCGATATCGTTGTGAAAGACAGATAAAAACATGGTAGGGGAGATACCCAGCACCCAGACACAAACCAGGGCGCCCCCGAAGATCCCGGCAATCATGCCGATAAAGGTCAATAGCGGCATGGAAATCAACATAGCAATGACTCGTGGTAAAACCAGAATCAGTACTGGATCCATGCCCTGAGCGCGCAGGGCATCGATTTCCTCATTGGCCTTCATGGAGCCAATCTGGGCGGTAAACGCACTAGCCGTGCGCCCGGCCATCAGGATGGCAGTCAGTAATACTGCAAATTCACGTAAAAATGAAAAGCCCACCAAATCGACGGTGTAAATGGTAGCACCGAAGTTTTCCAGCACAGTGGCGCCCAAAAAGGCAACGACCGCTCCGACCAGAAAGGTCAGCAGGGCAATGATGGGGACCGCATTCAGGCCTACCTCCTCGATTTGAGCGACCACTGAGGTAAGGCGCCAATTGCGCACGATGAGGATGTTACGAGCCCAGGTGGTCAGGATCAGCCCGACAAAACCCAGCAGGCTAAGGAAATGATTCCAGAAGCGTTCCGTAGCAATGCCAATACGTATCAGAAGGTTAGTGAGCCAGTTGTGCTGGGTGGGCGGGGTAAAAGGCTCTTCTTTTTCCAGGGCTTGCGCGACGGTTTCAAGTAAGGCGCGACGCTCGCTCGACAAGCCCTGAGCCTGCTGCAAAATCCCCTCTAGATGCTCCAGGCCAATGAACTGGCAAAGCCGTTTGGCGCCTGCGGTATCCAGCTGCTGCAAGCCACTGAAATCAAAAAGCAGATGGTCCTTGGCCGGTTGTGAGGGGAATTGTCCGAGCGCCCGTTGCAATGGCAGATAGTTGACAAGCGTCCACTGTCCGATGAGGCTGATTTTTGCCGCCTGAGGATCGTCAGAGAGGTGATAAAAGTCAGATCGAGCGCTTGCCGTTTTCATAGGTGCTTGTGCATGCTATCGTTAACATTGAGTCCATTGAAAGAATGATACAGCCAAAGTATGGCATGTATGTAGCGCCCTGTCATATATTTCCCCGAACGCTCTTTTTAATCGTCTTTGGTTCTTTTATGATTGTGGGTGGGGGTATTTTTGTTCACCATTCTAACTGGAATTGCGATACACGATGTTTAATCATTTACAAGCCTATGCAGGCGATCCCATCTTCAAGGTGGCGCAAGCTTTTGAGGAGGATCCGCGCGACCAAAAAATCAATCTTTCCATCGGCTTATATTTTGATGATAAAGGTCAGGTGCCGGTGCTGGATGTCGTGCATGAGGTAGAGCGTTCATGGGCAGAGCGTAATGAGCCACGTATTTACCTGCCCATGGCCGGGTTGCCTGATTATTGTGAGGCTGTACAGGTCTTGTTGTTCGGTGAGCGGGCAGCCCAAGAGGGCCGCATTACCACGATTCAGAGTATCGGTGGGACGGGTGCATTGCGTGTAGGCGGCGAGTTGCTGCATGAGGCGTTGCCCGATAGCCAGATGTGGGTCAGTGACCCCAATTGGGCCAACCATGAGGCGATTTTCAATGGGTGTGGCATTCCTACGCACAAGTACAGATATTTTGATGCGCAGACCAAGCGGGTTGATTTTGAGGGCATGCTCAGTGATTTGATGAAGTTGCCCGCACATAGCTTTGTCTTGCTGCATCCTTGTTGCCATAATCCGACAGGCGTCGATCTGGAGCCGGCTCAGTGGCAACAACTCATCATGGTCCTCAAGGAGCGACAGCTCATCCCCTTCCTGGATTTGGCCTATCAGGGTTTTGCCGAGGGCATCGAGGAGGACACCAAGGTATTGCGCGCCATGTATGATGCCCAGCTGACGTTTTTGGTGGCTAATTCTTTTTCCAAGAATTTTTCCTATTACAACGAGCGCTGCGGTGCTTTGTCGGTGGTCTGTTCCAATGCGGATGAGGCCAAACATGTCAATGGCTTGTTGCAGGCCATTGCCCGTCGGCTGTATTCCAATCCGCCGGCACATGGCGCTCAGGTGGTTGCTGCTGTGTTGACCAACCCCCAATGGCGTCAGCAGTGGGAGGATGAGGTTGCGGCCATGCGTAACCGCATCCGGTCCATGCGCAAGGCAGTGACCGAACATTTGCAACGTGCTGCTCCGCACTATGATGCCTCGTACTGGCTGCTGCAAAATGGTATGTTTAGTTATACCGGCTTGACTCCAGAGCAGGTGCACAGGCTGCGCGATGAGTTTGGCATTTATTTGCTTGAGTCCGGACGTGTATGCGTACCGGGGCTCAATCAGGATAATGTCGGCTATTTTGCCCAGTCTTTGGCACAGGTAGTTTAGGTTGTAGATGGTGATGACCTTATGTTTATTTACAATGCATGGTATGTAGCGGCCCTGGCTGATGAGGTCGGGCGTCACCTGTTGCCTGTGCGCATGCTGGGCGAGGATTTGTTGTTGTATCGACAGCAGGATGGCGGGTTGGTGGCCTTGCATGATTCGTGCCCGCATCGTCGCCTGCCCTTGTCCATGGGGCGATTGGTGGGTGATACAGTAGAGTGTGGTTATCATGGGCTGACCTTTGACCGGACGGGGCAGTGTGTACATGCCCCGGCATGCACCACTCCGCCTGAGCGTGCGACGGTACGCAGTTACCCTTGTGTAGAGCGGTATGGTCTTATATGGGTCTGGATGGGCACGCCCGAGCAGGCGGACCCGGATGAGATCATCGTCATTGATCAGTGGACAGATCCCCAATGGGGGGTCAACCGCGGCGATGCGATGGAGGTTGCATGTAACTATTTATTTATCACTGACAATCTATTGGACCCTACGCACGTCAGTTGGGTGCATCAGACATCATTTGGCAGTGATGACTTGATAGGGGTGCCTTTGGAGATAGCCGAAAATGAGCAGGGGGTGACTGCATATCGCTGGCTTCATGATATTGAGGTGGCTCCCTTTTACCAGCAGTTTGTTCGCTTTGATGGGCGTTGTGATCGCAAACAGCATTATGAAATGCGCTATCCGGCGCATGCTGTGATTCGTGCAATTTTTACCCCCGCCGGCACAGCAAGGGATGAGCCACCCTTTCATCCACAGGTGTTTTTGATGGATTCGTATAATTTCCTTACCCCCATAGACGAAAAAAACACGCGTTATTTCTGGTTTCAGTTGCGTAATTTCAGCCCGGATGACGAGCAGGTGTCGCAGGTCTTTAATGAGGATGTGCGTGCTGCTTTTCTGGAGGACAAGGTCGTTCTGGAGGCGGTGCAAAAGGGCATGGATGCTCACGGTGCACGTTTGAGCTTGCCTTCTGATGCACCCGCACTGCGTTTTAGAAAGCGCACCCGTGAACGTATCCTCAGCGAGCAGGCGGCATTAAAGGCTTAGGCAGGCAGATGGTTTTCAGGAGGCCGGGCTCGCAGAGCCCTGGCTTCATAACAGAACAGTTTTTATCAGGATCTTTAACGCATTATGGATTCTCAAACACCTTTATTTCAGTTTTCTCAACGTGCGCTACAACTCACCAGCTCGGCGATTCGCGAGATCCTGAAGGTGACTACCCGACCTGAGGTCATTTCTTTTGCAGGGGGGCTGCCATCACCTGAGGGGTTTCCGGTCACACAGCTGCAACAGGCCTTTGATCAGGTCTTGACGACCCGGGGGCGGTCCGCATTGCAATATGGGCCGACCGAGGGTTATCAGCCCTTGCGTGAGTGGGTGGCCGAATACGTCAGTCGCCCTGGTAGCGAGGTGTCTGCTGAGGAGGTATTGATTGTTTCCGGCTCACAGCAGGCGCTGGATATGCTGGGCAAATTATTTATCGATCCGGGCAGCAAGGTGCTGGTGGAGTCACCAACATATTTGGGGGCGTTGCAGTCTTTTTCACAGTTTGAGCCGCAGTACGTCGCGGTGCAAACTGATGAGCATGGGCTTATCCCGGCCGAGGTGTCACAGCCCAAAGCGCAGGGCGCGCGTTTTATTTACGTCCTGCCCAATTTCCATAATCCCACAGGCCTGACATTGGATTTGCAGCGCCGTCAGGATTTGGTCGAGCGTTGCGCACAGGCAAATATTCCCATTATCGAAGATGATCCTTATGGTGAACTGCGTTACGCCGGTGAGGCGCAGCCCAGCTTGCTGACTTTGGGCCGGCAGGTGGGCGCACAGGTGGTCCACCTGGGTTCATTTTCCAAGGTGTTGGCGCCCGGATTGCGGTTGGGCTATATCGTTGGCCCGCGCGAGGTCATAAACAAACTCGTGCAAATCAAGCAGGCGACTGATTTGCATTCCAATACCTTGACACAAATGGCCGTTTACGAGGCGATCAAAGAGGGCTTTTTAAAAGAGCACCTGCCCTCGGTACGTGATTTATATCAGCAGCAGTGTCAGTATATGCTGGATGCCATGCAGGAGCATTTCCCCGAGGAGGTGGTTTGGACGCGCCCGGAAGGAGGGATGTTTATCTGGGTCACCCTGCCCGAGGGCCTGGACTCTGAGGAGTTGCTGCTCAAGGCCATCGATGAGCATGTGGCCTTTGTGCCAGGGACGCCTTTTTATGCTGATGACGATACCAAGCCCAACACCCTGCGTTTGAGCTTTGTTACCGTTAGCGAGGAGCGCATCCGTGAAGGCATTGCCATCTTGGGGCGCCTGATTCGTGAGCAAATTGAGCAAAAGGCCAAGTTAAGCGCTTAAACGGACCATGAGCAATACCCCTTATCCGCCAACCTCGTCTTCAGATACCCGCAGGCCGGATCTTTCCGATATGCGCCATGATGATTGGGTGCAGCGTTATCTACCGCCTTCTTGGGGGCCTTATGCCCGTTTATGCCGTCTGGACCGGCCGGTAGGCACCTGGTTAACCTTGTTACCCTGTCTGGCTGCCCTGGTGCAGGCAGCAGAGGGCTGGCCAACATTGGGGCGTGTGCTGGTGTTCTCCCTTGGGGCATTGCTCATGCGCGGGATAGGCTGCAGCTTTAATGATATTTTCGATCGGGATTTTGATCATCAGGTTGAGCGTACGCGTTTTCGCCCCTTGACCAGTGGGCAGCTTTCACTGAAAAATGCCCTGATATTTACCTTTGCCCAGCTGCTGGTGGCCGGCTTGCTATTGTTTGCCATTAACCCTTATAGTCGATGGCTTGCTTTGGGGCTTTTGCCTTTTGTAGTGATTTACCCCCTGTGCAAGCGTTTTACCCATTGGCCTCAGGCAGTGTTGGGTATTGCTTTTAACTGGGGCATGTTGATGGCCTGGTCTGATACTCAAAATACCGTTCCTTTGGCGGCCATTGCTATGTGGTTGGGTGCAGTAGCCTGGCAGATTGGCTACGATGCCATCTACGGTTACATCGACATGGAGGATGACCTGCGTTTAGGTCTGAAGTCTGCGCCTATATTGTTTGCCGACAAAGGCAAGCAGTGGATAGGCGGCTTTTACGTGGCCACCATTTTGCTTTGGGTGTGGGCCGGTTATGCTTTGGACCTGTCGGCAGGTTATTTTGTTTTTATGGCAATGATAGCTGTGCATTTCACCTGGCAAATCTTGCGCTTTGATCCCCAGCGACCAGAATTTGGTTTGGGGCTTTTCAGAGCCAACATGACTGTTGGAGTGCTATTGGTGATCGCTGCTTTGGCGGGAACGCTATTTTAGGTCAGGCGAACAATGTCATTTTATGACTATCACTAAATGCTCAGAAGTGTAAAATAGGCCCTATTTAAGGAGAAGGTGTACCTGTTTTTGGGTGCATGAGTAGCGGCAATCTGCCGTAAATTAAAAGTAAAAAGGTTAGTGCATGCCAACAATGATGGAACTCGTTGCAACCGCGCTTTTTGCAACGGCAATCGTTCATACATTTTCAGTCCCCGTTTTCGCACGTTTGGCAAACCGTGGTGGCCCACACGCTGGCTTATGGAATATGCTGTCCGAGGTCGAGGCTGTGTTCGGGGTCTGGGCTTTTGTCCTGATTTGTTTTATCGCCATTTTCATTGGGGTGGGGCCCGCGGTCGAGTATATGGACACGCGCAACTTCACCGAGCCGGCTTTTGTGTTTGCCATCATGGTGGTGGCTGCCAGTCGACCGATTTTGGAGTTGGTGACGCAACTGGTCAAGGTACTGGCGCGGATTATGCCGATCCGTAATGAATATGCGATGTATTTTGTCATCATGTCAGTTGTGCCTTTGCTGGGCTCATTCATTACTGAGCCAGCGGCTATGACACTGGCTGCTTTATTGCTCAGGGATGGCTATTTTCAGCATTCTGGACGTGCAGGTTTCAAGTACCTGACGATAGGTGTGTTGTTTGTTAATATTTCTATCGGCGGGGTCTTGACCTCTTATGCTGCGCCTCCGGTATTGATGGTAGCGGCTACTTTTGAGTGGGATACGCTTTATATGCTGCAGCACTTTGGTTGGCGTGCCGCTGCTGCCGTGTTTATCAATGCCACGCTGTTGACCTTTATCGTGCGTACCGCCCTGGTTGAGGATGCTGCCTCCACGTCCGAGCGCACCAAGCGGCAGCGTCCACCCGTGCCGCCGATAGTCATTGCCGTACACGTGCTTTTTTTGCTGGGTATTGTGTTGGCGGCTCATCATCCCGTCATGTTTTTGGGCATGCTGATGATGTTTATCGGTTATGCGCACGCCTATTCCAGACATCAAAATCCGCTTTTGATTCGCGAAGGGTTGATGGTCGGGTTCTTTTTGGCTGGGCTGGTCATTTTGGGCGGCCTACAAAAGTGGTGGCTACAGGACCTGTTGGGCAATCTGCCGCCTTCCATATTGTTCTGGGGTTCAACAGCGCTGACTGCCATTACTGATAATGCAGCCCTGACCTATTTGGGCTCATTGGTAGAGGGCACCAGTGATCTGTGGCGTTATATGTTGGTGGCCGGTTCCGTTACCGGTGGTGGTTTGACCGTCATTGCCAACGCCCCCAACCCGGCTGGCTTTTCCATTCTCAAGGGGACCTTCCCTGATGGCGCTATCTCCCCGTTGCGTCTATTATTGGCGGCGGCGGTGCCGACATTGATTTCAGCAGGTTTTTTCTTACTATAATGCCTGCCAGGACAAACCTGCTGCGGTGATGCGCCAGCACTTGCCGCAGCATTGTTTGGTCCTGAATTACCAAACGATTAGAGAAATTATTTTGGAGTTATCCTAAATGCGTACCTGCTATACCGGCGAGGTCAATGCCCAGCACCTGGGGCAAACAGTAACACTATATGGTTGGGTGCATCGTCGTCGCGATCACGGTGGCGTGATATTCATTGATTTGCGTGATCGCACTGGTATTGCGCAAGTGGTGGCCGATCCTGAGTCCAAAGAGACATTTGCCATTGCAGAGCGTATCCGCAATGAGTTCTGCCTGCGTATTACCGGGCGGGTGCGTGAGCGCCCCGAGGGCACCATCAACCCTGATCTGCCTTCCGGAGAGGTCGAGGTGGTGTGTGAGGAGATAGAAATTCTCAACCCCTCGGTCACGCCTGCTTTTCAGTTGGATGATGAAAACTTGTCAGAAACCACACGCCTGACTCATCGTGTGCTGGATTTACGCCGTCCTCATATGCAGAAAAACCTGATGCTGCGCCATCAGGTGACACGTGTGGTCAGAAATTACCTCGATGAGCTGGGTTTTATTGATATAGAGACGCCCATGCTGACCAAAAGTACCCCCGAAGGAGCACGGGATTATCTGGTACCTTCACGGGTACATCCGGGGCATTTCTTTGCTTTGCCCCAGTCTCCGCAGTTATTCAAGCAAATGCTGATGGTTGCTGGCTTTGATCGATATTATCAGATTACCAAGTGTTTCCGCGATGAGGATTTACGTGCCGACAGGCAGCCTGAATTTACCCAGATAGACTGTGAGGTTTCCTTTTTGAATGAGGAGGAGATTCGGGCAATTTTTGAGGAAATGGTACGTGCCATTTTCCGTGATACTTCAGATATTGAGCTCGTTGACCCCTTTCCGACCATGAGTTGGGCTGAGGCCATGCGTCGCTTTGGTTCGGATCGACCCGATCTGCGGGTCAATCTGGAGCTGATCGATGTCGATGATCTGATGCGCGATGTCAATTTCAAGGTGTTTTCAGGACCGGCCAATGACCCGGGCAGTCGGGTGGTTGCCATGCGGGTGCCCAATGGTTGTGAGCTGACCCGCGGGGAAATTGATGCCTATACCAAGTTTGTTGGAATATACGGCGCCAAGGGACTGGCCTATATTCGTGTCAATCAGGCAGATCAGATTCCAGCCGGCTTGCAGTCGCCCATTGTCAAAAATATCCATGAGCAGGCACTTTCCGAGCTCATCGAGCGTACGGGCGCTCAGGATGGGGATTTGATATTTTTTGGTGCCGATAAATCCCACGTGGTCAATGATGCCATGGGGGCCTTGCGCATCAAATTGGGCCAAAGTGAGTTTGGGCGTGCCAACGGTTTATTTGAGGCGGGCTGGAAACCGCTCTGGGTTGTGGATTTCCCCATGTTTGAATACGACATTGAGGAGAAACGTTACGTGGCCGCACACCACCCCTTTACCAGTCCCAAGGATGGCCATGAGGAGCTTTTGGCCACTGAGCCTGAAAAAGCTTTGGCCAAAGCCTATGATATGGTGATAAATGGTTGGGAAGTAGGAGGCGGTTCGTTGCGGATTCATCGTGCTGAGGTGCAAAAGCAGGTCTTTGCCGCCCTGAATATCAGTCCCGAGCAGGCTGAGGATAAATTTGGCTTCCTTCTGGAGGCCCTGCAATACGGAGCACCACCGCATGGCGGGATTGCTTTTGGACTGGATCGGATGGTGGCACTTTTGGCCCAGGCAGATTCTATCCGCGATGTGATAGCCTTTCCCAAAACGCAAAGAGCGCAGTGCTTATTAACCCATGCGCCTACTACTGTTGATGGCAAGCAGCTGCAGGAGTTACACCTCAGATTGCGACCCATGGAAAAGGCGCCAAACTAAAAGGAACCGGGGTGACCGCGATTCGTGTCATTAGCTACAACATACATAAAGGGCGTTCAGCAACTGGCACTAGAGAGTCTCTGGAGGATTTGCGCCTGAGTTTGTATAACTTGGCGCCTGATCTGCTTTTTTTGCAGGAGGTGCAGGGGCGCAACGAGCGTGATGCCAACCTGGATGCCCAACACGAGTCACTGGCTGCCGTATTGGGGATGTATACGGCCTACGGTTGCAATGCCATGCGTCAACATACGGACCATGGCAATGCACTACTGTCCCGTTATCCCATCTTGCAGTATGAAAATCAGGATGTTTCTGACCACCGGTTAGAGCAGCGCGGCTTGTTGCACGCTGTTGTCGAGATCAAGGATCGGCCGGTACACTGCATTGTGGTGCATTTGGGCTTGTTTGCCGGGGGCCGTGAGCGACAGGCTCAGGCGCTGGTAGAGCGTATTAAAAGTTTGGTCCCTGCACACGAACCTTTAATTATCGCCGGTGATTTCAATGACTGGAAAAACCGTCTGAGTCCCGTACTCATCGAGGAGCTGGATCTGTATGAGGTTTTTTCCTTTGCCGCACGAGGACCACAGGAGCGCTTCCGACGGAGTCGTTTATTCCGTTGGTGGCAGCCGGCCTTTGCCAGTGAGCTGGCGAGCCCGCAGATTCCCCAGCTCGGGGTAGGCAGAGGGGCTCGTTTGACCCCACCGCCTCGTACCTTCCCCGCTGTTTTCCCCTGGTTACGTTTGGACCGCATTTATCAGCGGGGATTTGCAGTTCGCAGTGCTCGCGTTTTGCAGGGTATACCATGGCGCCAGATCTCGGATCATGCCCCCTTGTTCACAGAATTAGAATTACCGTAGTGTGCATGAGTTGCATGAAAAGCTTTTGACGCTTAAACTTATTTCGGATTTCAAGAATCTTTTAAGGAGACAAAGAATATGCAAACGAAAGCAGCCGTTGCCTGGCAGGCCGGTGAGCCACTCACTATCGAGGAGGTTACACTTGAGGGCCCCCGTGAGGGTGAGGTGTTGGTTGAGATCAAGGCCACAGGCCTGTGTCACACCGACTTATATACCTTGTCCGGAGCAGACCCGGAGGGACTGTTCCCTGCCATATTGGGTCACGAAGGCGCAGGCATTGTACGCGAGGTAGGGCCGGGAGTGACCAGTCTGAAAGTCGATGACCACGTCATACCACTCTATACCCCTGAGTGTCGTCAGTGTAAATCTTGCCTGTCCGGAAAGACAAATTTATGTACAGCGATACGATCCACGCAAGGACAGGGGCTAATGCCGGATGGCAGTTCCCGGTTTAGCCTTGATGGGCAGATGATCCATCACTATATGGGCACCTCTACCTTTTCCAACTACATCGTTGTACCTGAGATTGCTCTGGCCAAGATCCGTAGCGATGCCCCATTTGACAAGGTGTGCTATATCGGTTGCGGGGTGACCACTGGTCTTGGGGCGGTTTTGTTCAATGCCAATGTGGAAGCCGGCGCCAATGTGGTGGTTTTCGGCTTGGGAGGTATAGGCCTGAATGTGATTCAGGGGGCCAAGATGGTCGGGGCTGACAAGATCATCGGGGTGGATATCAATCCTGCACGCGAGGAGTTGGGACGTAAATTCGGCATGACCGATTTCGTCAATCCTAACGAGGTAGAAGATGTCGTTGACCATATTATCCAGATGACCGATGGCGGGGCGGATTACAGCTTTGAGTGCATCGGCAATACCGAGGTGATGCGGCAGGCGCTAGAGTGTTGTCACCGGGGTTGGGGGGTATCCGTTATCATTGGCGTGGCCGAGGCCGGTGCAGAAATCTCAACGCGTCCCTTTCAGCTGGTGACTGGCCGTGTGTGGAAGGGCAGTGCCTTTGGTGGTGCCCGTGGACGTACGGACGTACCTAAAATCGTGGATTGGTATATGGAGGGCAAAATCAATATTGATGACCTGATTACCCACCATTTAAAGCTCGAGGAGATTAACGAGGGCTTTGAAATGATGAAGCGCGGTGAGTCCATCCGCTCAGTGGTGCTTTATGATGATTAATGGGACAGGGTAATACGCCCAAGGAAATTTTATTTACCAATATTTGGAGGTTGCATGCTGGAAAAACTCGAGCTGAAAAGTGAGCATCGTTGTTATGAGGGGTGGCAGCGTTATTATGAACACCCTTCTGAGCATATCGGCTTGCCCATGCGTTTTTCTATCTATTTGCCACCCCAGGCGCAGGCCCTGTCTGCGACCGAGCATCCGGATGATCCACGGCGTCAGGGTCAGGTCCCATGTCCTGTGCTGTTTTTTCTGGCCGGGTTGACCTGCACTGAGGAAACTTTCATGATCAAGGCGGCTGCCCAGCAGTTTGCCGCTCAGCATGGGGTGATACTGGTCACTCCGGATACCAGCCCCCGAGGCGCCCAGATAGCGGGTGAGGATGAGGATTGGGATTTCGGTACCGGGGCCGGGTTTTATCTTGATGCTACGCAGGCTCCCTGGAATAAACACTATAAAATGGAAAGTTATATTATCAAGGAGCTCTACCCCCTGATCGTTCAGGGATTTGCCGGTGGCAGCGGGCAGGTAGGCATTTTTGGCCATTCCATGGGAGGGCACGGAGCGCTCGTGCTGGCGCAGAGATATCCTGAGTTATTCAAGTCTTTGTCTGCTTTTGCTCCCATTGCGGCACCGACCCAATGCCCTTGGGGTGAAAAGGCGTTTAGCGGGTACCTGGGCGATGATCGCCGTACCTGGGAGCAGTATGACGCCAGTTTGCTGATGGCGGCACAGTCAGCGGCGCCCTTTCCTGCGGGGATCTTGATTGATCAGGGGTTGGCTGATCAGTTTCTGGAGCGTGAACTGTATCCAGAGGTATTTGAGCAGGCCTGCGCCAAGGTTCAGCAGCCTTTAACCTTGCGTCGTCACGAGGGTTATGACCATGGGTACTATTTCATCATGACTTTCATGGCTGATCATATAGAGTTTCATGCCCAGCGTTTGCAAGCATGATGATAAAGGCTAATTGCCAAAAGGAGGCAGGCCGTTATCGGCCTGCCGTTTTTTTGGCAAAAAACACAAAAAAATTGAACTTTAGAGTGAAATGACCCTCTCATTTAATAGAGATTAGCACTCTTGATGCTGGAGTGCTAAAATAAAGTGCTATAAAAAAGCACATGGATTTTATTTGTTATGTGACAAAGGATCGTTTATGACCCAAAGTTCGCAAAATATGGCGATTGCGCCTGCACAATCTTTGGCAGTTGCGGTTTCCAATCCGGGTGCCCTGGGCACGATTGAGGCCTATATTGCAGCGGTCAATCAGCAGCCAATACTGAGTGCTGATGAGGAGCGCGAGCTGGGCCGGCGCCTACAGGCGCATGATGATCTGGATGCTGCCCGCAGACTGATTATGTCTCATTTGCGTTTGGTTGTTTCTACTGCACGGCAGTATCTGGGTTATGGTCTTCCGCATGCGGATTTGATTCAGGAAGGTAATATTGGCCTGATGAAGGCAGTACGTCGTTTTGACCCCGAGCGTGGTGTGCGTTTGGTGTCCTTTGCCATTCATTGGATAAAGGCTGAAATACACGAATACATCATTCGTAATTGGCGTTTGGTACGTATTGCCACCACCAAAGCCCAGCGCAAGCTGTTTTTTAACTTACGTCGTTTGCGGCCCGAGCATATGGAAACACTTGAGCCCGATGAAATTGAGAAAATTGCCCGCGAGCTTGATGTCCGGCCTGAGGATGTCAGCGAGATGGAGGTACGCATGTCGGGGGGTGAGTTCGCCTTTGAAACCCCCGTGGACGACGAGGATGATGAGTTCTTTGCCCCAGTGACGTATTTATCAGATGAGGGAGCGTCGGAGCCCACCAATATGCTCGAGCAGGCTCATCAGATGCAATTACAGGGCCCTGGCCTGGAGCATGCGATTGAGCAGCTCGATGAGCGTTCACAGCGTATCATCCGTGCTCGTTGGTTGCATGATGGGCGTGGCCTCACGCTGCATGAGTTAGGGGATGAGTTTGGTGTATCTGCAGAGAGAATTCGGCAGATCGAGGCTGCAGCCCTGAAAAAGATGCGTGGTTTTCTACAGCAGGACGCAACTGTCTGAGCGTTCGTCCGCTGCAGTGCTGGTTGAGCAGGTGAATAATGAAAGCCTTGAGCTTGGCGTAATTGCCAGACTTGAGGCTTTTTTACTTTCTTGATCAATGTTAAGCGTCAAAACCGTTACAATGCCGATATAACTACTCTACAATAAAGGTCATGGAACAAGCACAAATCAAAACACTTTTACCGCAGCTAAAAGAGCGCTATGAGGCTCTGGTTGCAAAAACCCAGGAACTTCCCCCAGATGGCAGTCGCCCGATCACTGTGTGTGGTCGGCTTTGTGGCTGGGTCAGTGCCCAGGCTCTGGATTGTCTGTCTGAGCTTTCTGGCATTATGGTGACTGAGGAGGCCATCCACATAGCCTGGGCCGATGAGCCTTCGCCGCGGGTTGATCACCTGCTGGCCCATATCGCACAGATGCTTGATGAGCATGGCTTGATTCGTTCCTGGCGTGACGAGTTGCTTGAGGTCATCGGTGAGGGGCAGGTGGTCGGTGCTATTGAGCGTGGTGCTATGCGTCCTCTGGGGTTTTTGACTCAGGCCGTGCATTTGAATGCCTGGAGTGCTGATCATAAACTTTGGATTGCCAAACGGGCCGCACACAAAAACACTGATCCTAACTACTGGGATACCCTGGTGGGAGGGTTGGCTGCGGCAGGCGAGGATCTGGAGCAAAGCCTAGTGCGAGAAACTGAGGAGGAGGCAGGGCTCAATGAGGATCAAATCCGTGAGCGCGGCCCGTTGCGTACCTTATTGCGTATGCATAGACGTTTGCCTGAGGGCTATCAGGTAGAAAATGTGATTGTCAGTCACTGTACTTTGGCGGTGGACGTGCGGCCTCAAAATCAGGATGGTGAGGTCAGTGAATTTCGTTTGGTATCTGTGCCGCAGTGGTGGGAGATGGCTCAGCAGGGAGCATTTACCATAGAGGCTGAGCTGATCATGATAGACAGTATTTTGACACGCTTTGCGACTTGTAATCAGGCTGCATAGGGGAGCAAGCGCAAATCCATCAACAAACGGAGGTGGTGATGCAAGAAAATCCATTTGAGCAGTTCAAGTTTGGCGAGGAGGATAATCCGCTATTACGTAGCATGGAAACCATGCGTAAGGCGTGGGCGTCCATGCCGGACAATCCTCTGACGTCCATGACCCCTTTGCAATTGCAATCAACCGAGGAGCTGGATAAGCGTATCAACGAGTTGCAAACGGTGGAAAATTGGTTGGCCCTGAATTTGTCCATGCTGCGCAATACCATACAGGCTCTGGAAATACAGCGCACCACCTTGAATACCTTGCAGAATTTTGCCCATATGCAGTGGGCAGGAGCAAGCGAGCCATCTGCGGATGAGTCTCAGGATTCAGCGCCTACCACGACGACGCCCGAGGGGCAGGAGGCCTTGATGAAGGCCGGTCAAGCCTGGTGGGATTTGATGCAACAGCAGTTCCAGACCCTGGTACAGACCACCCAATCTTCCCTGCAGGCGGCGAGCGCCGATACCACTTTTGGTAAAACTGGGGCTGCATCAAAATCAACAGCAAAAAAGTCAGCGGCCAAGACAGCAGCCAAAAAGACACAATCAGCAAAGAAAAGCAGCGCTAAAAAGGCTGCGCATAAGGGGCGCAAGGCGGCAAAAAAAGGACAAGGTGAATAAGCTGCGGCAGAGCGTCGCACCCTTTTTGTGATGGCAAGTAGTGGAGTTTTTTTATGCTCAATGTAGTTATTCTGGCCGCGGGCAAAGGCAC
>DATGTB010000120.1:0-2894 GCA_035302065.1 Paenalcaligenes sp.
CATACCACCTTGAACAATGGGCAAGAGCTTCTTGCCACGCAAAAAGAATGATTGCATGTTAAAAAATCCCAAACTAGAAACGCGTTACTCGAGTGTCTTTATTCTTTTTTATGATTACTTCAGTATCGCTGCTTTTAGGGAAGGAGTTTTTAACCTGCATCAAACCGGCACTAGATAGCACCAAGCACCCCTACATAGAGAAGGGGTAATCTACTGATATATATTAGTTAACCGTCAGTACATGCCATGAAAAATCGCATCATCCGGGCCGATATGGCTCGGTGGTGACCAGGTCACATCCCGCATCGAGTGCTGCACCAGGTTTTCTACCCCCATCAACACGGCAAAGATGGCCATGCGAATGGGAATGCCATTATCGGTTTGCCTGAAAATAGCCAGCCGTGGGTCTTTGTTAAGATCCACATTCAGATCATTGGCGCCCGGACGACTGTCCCTGGGCAAAGGATGCATGATGATGACATCATTATCACATTGGGCGTCAATCAGGGCCTTGTTAATCTGAAAATCAGCGCTATAGCCTTGCACCGTCTCTGACTGCAGGCGCTCTTTTTGCACACGGGTGGTGTAGATCACATCGGCACCCCGAATGCCAGCGGCTAAATCACTGGTCTGCTCAATGACATGATCCCCCTGACGAGCCATGGCCTCAATAATATCCTCGGGCATCTCCAACCCGAGCGGCGCAATCAGGGTGAACTTCAGACCTCTGTACAAGGCTAATAACTTGACCAGTGAATGCACCGTGCGGCCATATTTCAGATCCCCTACAACGGCAATATGCGCACCATCGAGTAATTTCCCCAAACGTGAGAACTCCGTCAGGATGGTATATAGGTCCAGCAATGCCTGGCTGGGGTGCTCACCTGCACCATCTCCGCCATTAACTACGGGAATGTTGGTGGCGGCGGCAAACTCAGCCACCGAGCCCTGATCGGGGTGACGGATGACCATGGCGTCTACATATCCGCCCATCACACGGCTGGTATCGTAGATGGACTCCCCTTTGGCCATCGATGAAAAGGTAAAGCCCGTGGTATCGCATACTGAACCACCCAAGCGACAAAATGCCGCTCCAAAACTCACGCGCGTGCGGGTGCTGGCCTCAAAAAACAAATTCCCCAGCACAGCCCCCTCCAGGACACGCGTGACTTTTTGGCGACGTGCAATGGGTTGCATGATGTCAGCCAGGCTGAACAATTCCTCAACGGCATCACGGGTAAACTGATCGACTGATATCAGCTGCCGCTTGCCATCAAGGGCAATCCTGTCACCCAAACTACCCGTGCGGGGCGCCGCATGCGAGTATTTTTCCCGCAAGGCCTCGTTTTCCACAATCTCGGTCACAAAACGACGGACCACCTCGGGCATCACACGGAAATCCTGTGAACTTTCGGGTAAAAGCCATGAGTCCAGAGCCCGTCGTTTGACCCCAATCCGTGCGGAAAACACATCACGGGTCAGATTCAACCTGCGCATCGCATCGCGCAAAAACACCTGCTGAGCCACCGCCATATACTGTCCTTTAACAAGAATTCATATCCACAAAGTGGATATTTTATCCTGAACTCGGGCCTATTGCCCAGCATCGTATGGGGTGGCGTCCTCACCGGCAATAATCTGCGCCGCTATTTCGGCATTTTGCACACTACCCACCATGAATACCAACTGCCCGTCAGTCAAAGGCTCGGAGTAGCGTGGCACCGACAACAAGGTACCATCCACCGCCAGTGCCAGGCGTCGGTCGGGGTTTTGCGTCGTTAGCTGCTGCAAGCGCTCTGCTGCCGGGCCGGTGAGCATCAATGCCAGCAATCCCTCACCACTTTCAGAAGAATAGGTTTCAACAGACAGCAAATCATCGCGGGTGAAACTGGGCTCGGGTTGTAAATAGAGAGTCCTTTCCTCATCCAGAACCACCTCCACCCAATCAGCCTGCGGCTCAAAATCAGCTAAGAACACCATCAAGGGACTGTACTCCACCTCCTGCTCGCGCGCAGTGGGTGCAGCACCTGAAGGTTGTGCAGGCTCGCCGGGCACAAGGGCTGCATCCGGCTGTTGCGCAGTATCAGGCGCCTCAGGCTGAGTTTGAACAGGGTCGGCGCCCTGAGGCGGGGTCTGACACGCAACGAGCGCAAAAAAACCAAGGGTCGCCACACCACGACCAATGACCTTAGAAAATGCCATAGTGACCATCCTTTTCCAGAAAGTAAGTTGTTTTTCATCCAAGGGCCAAGCCTCAAGTGTAGCAGCTCTGGCCTTCAGAAAACCATGAGTGCTACAATTTTAGAGATTCTTTACACCTTCATTTTGAATTCTGTTACGTGTCGGATATTTCTACTGAAAAACACCCTTCTACCCAACCGGATATCGATTTTGAGCTCGTTGATGAGCAGGCTCTGTATCAACGCAGCCTCAAAGAGCGGATCTTTCATGCCATCCTGTTTGAGATTTTAGGTATTATTTTTGCGACTCCACTGGCCATGTGGCTCACCAAAAAGCCTGCCCTTTCCATGGCTGCGCTCTCGGCGGTGATCTCCGGCATGGCCATGCTCTGGAATATGCTTTTTAACTGGCTCTTTGATGTGCTGCAAAGGCGACTGCATTTTCGCCGTGGAATTTTGATTCGTATCTTGCACGCCTGCTGTTTTGAAATTGGCCTCATCATCATGGTAGTGCCTTTGGTTGCCTGGTGGATCGAAACCACCCTATGGCATGCACTGGTGGTGGATTTTGGTCTGCTACTTTTCTTTTTGCCTTATTCGTTTTTCTACAATTTAATTTACGATAAATGCCGTTTGCTTCTCATGCGCAACCAGGCAAAGCAAAATAAACATTGCCAATAAACAGTAGTAAATACTGGTTTTTTCCACAACTTG
>DATGTB010000121.1:0-13879 GCA_035302065.1 Paenalcaligenes sp.
AAAAGTGCCGCCCAACTGGGCATACGCACAGTGTATTTTGACCACCCCGGCACCCCCACCCCAGGACACCCCCAAATGCGCGGCTTGCCTGCCTACGTCTGGCTACGCGTACGCAGTATCCGGGAGCTGGCAGAAAAAACAGCGGGCTGCTGACTACCGCTGCCCGCTGTCTCATCCCGTTATGCGTATACTGCTTAGCTCTTTTGTAATTCAGCAGGAGAAATTGGTTTTTCCTGCCTACCTTTTAAGTAATTACGAACGGCCTTATAAAACACACTCACTAACAGCAAAAAGCTAATGAAAATGAAAACACCGCTGATGGGATGTGTGATAAACGTCATCATATCACCTCGTGACATCAGCATGGAACGACGGAAATGCTCCTCTATCATTGGTCCAAGCACATAGCCCAGCAATAAAGGAGCAGCCTGAAAGCCAAGCCGGCTAATGAAAAAGCCGAATATCCCTACCCCAATGACAAATGCGACCTCGATGATATCGTTATTGGTGCTGTATACCCCCACGCTAATTAGCAACAAAACAATGGGAAAGATAATGCGGTAGGGAACCGTCAGTAATTTGACCCAAAGTTTGATGAGTGGGAAGTTCATGAGCAGCAACAAGGAATTACCAATCCAGAAACTAACGATCAGCCCCCAAAACAGATCTGGATGTGCGACCATGATTTGTGGCCCTGGCGTGATGTTATGAATCATCAAGGCACCTAACATTAAAGCCATCACCGCATCCCCGGGAATGCCCAAGGTTAGGGTTGGGATAAAGGCCGTTATTGCGGCCGAGCTATTGGCAGCCTCAGGGCCGGAAACCCCTTCCATCGCGCCTTTGCCAAAGCGCTCTGGATGTTTGCTCGCTTTTTTCTCATAAGCATAGGACATAAATGAGGCAATGGTTCCCCCGGTGCCGGGCAAGATACCCAGTGCAGAGCCAATACCAGAACCCCTTAGAATAGGGCCCACTGACTCCCTAATTTCCCCTTTTTGGGGACGCACCGAGCGGGCATCCACTGAGGAGTTGGTGATTAAAGTCCCTTTACCAATGTGGCCTGCATGTTGAAAAACATCTGCGACACCAAATAGACCCATCGCCAGTACTACGAGGGAAATACCATCTTGCAGTTGAGCCAGATCAAAGTCAAAACGTGCTACCCCAGTCATGACATCAGTACCAACCAGCCCTAAAATAATGCCGATGACTACAGAAGCAATGCCCTTGACCGCTGAGCCGCTCGTGAGAGCTGATGCCGCTAACAAACCTAGCAACATAAGAGAAAAATACTCTTCAGCTCCAAACATAAAGGCAATATCTGTCAATAGAGGGCTGAACAGACTCATCAAGATAATGCCCACACACACGCCGACAAATGAGGCGAGCATGGCCATAAAAATGGCTGAACCGCCACGACCTTGCTTTGCTAATGGATGCCCATCCACACATACAACCGCATGTTGGGCCGTTCCCGGCAAATTTAACAAAATTGAAGTAGTGGCTCCACCAAAGCTGGTCCCATAATACAGTCCGGCCAGCATCATCAACGCCCCCACAGGGCTCAACCCATAAGTGATGGGTAAGAGCATGGAGATTGCCGCCAAAGCGCCAATGCCCGGCAAAACTCCTATCAGGTTACCCAACGCTACCCCAAGAAAGGAATAAATCAGGTTTTCCCAATGAAAAGCTGTCTGAACTCCCAGCATCAAATTTTCTATCATGCCCTAATCCCAAATGAGTAACGGAAACTGCAATCCAATGCCGTAATGAAACACTAGAACAGCCACTAGGGTGACCAGACAGGCCAGAACCAGCATGGTTTTAAAACTATTATTTTTATCAGCAAAGCCTGCTAGAAAGATCAGGGCAAAAGTTGCCGGAATAAAGCCAAAATACTGGCCAAGTACCACAAAAGAAATCAGGCCCATAAGGATAAAAAACCAGGGCCGCAATTTATGGATCCAACCAGAAATACCCAAACCTTCTGTTGACTTATTGGGACTAAAAAACAGAATCAGGCTCAAAATCACTAGAAAAAAACCTAATAGCTTGGGAAAGTACCCTGGTCCCATTCTAGCCAAGGAGCCTGTTTCATAGTGTCCACTGCCCCATATCGTCCCTAACCCAAATAGCAACACGAAAAGCGCTGCAAAGGTATCCTTGTTTAATAACCGTCGCATCTGTCTAACACCCTCTAGGTAAAAGAACCCGCCCTATTTCGGGCAGTTCAGCGATCATTTGATCAGCTTGCCTTTTTGGACCACTACCAGATCGTCCATTTTCACGGTGCAATCTATCATGGGAATATCCAGATGACAGGCTGTCTCCCTAGTACCGCCCCCCTCAATGTTGGGACCGGTGGAGAACATGAAGCAACCCTCAAAGGAACGCGACTCCATCCCATTGGTCTGTCGCTTGTCATACATCCCGATACCGGTCCAGTACGAGCGGCTGTGCAGACCCCAGCCCAAATGCGATACGGCATAGGCTTCTGGATCATTAAAGGCGGCCATATAGTCGCGTAGATAACGCGCATCAAAATCCCCCTCAATGGAGGTGATATAGCCATCTTTGATATCCAGATAAATCGGCGTTCTGAGGTGATATTTAAAGGGTAGAATCACATCCCCGGCATTCAATACCACGCGTCCCTGTATGCTTTCCTCAGTGGGCCAGGCAGCAACAAAAGCGCTTGGACAATGATCCCAACGACCGGGCTCATCGGCAAAGCCGTACTGCGTCAAATAATCATATTTGCCAAAGGAGGCCACCAAATCGGTTCCCGCCTCGGAGGTGACATGCATGGTGTCGGTTTCCTTGAATATTGCCAGCGCATCAAGTACTTTTTTCTTGTCCTCAAACTCAGGCTTTAAGCGAATAAAGGTTTCAGGCCCTTCTTTGACCAAAATAATCCGCGCTCCGGCATCGAGGATTTCCTTTTGTTCACCCCCTCGATACATCCCCATCAAATCTACAATTAAATCAGTGCTCTTGAGCGCATCGATGACTACCCGGTTGTCTGCTAGTGCAGTAGGTACATAGGCTGCAGTAGAATCACCGGCCAGGTTCATGCCCGGAGCCTCGCCCAATTCCAGCAAATAAAAAACATGACCTTCTAGCGATAGAATCAATTTGACTGCATTCAAATGATCCGGATGCGTATTATCACCTACCAAAATCGCTACGGTCTCACCTTTTTTTAATTGGCAAAGATTGAGCAAATCCTGCCATGCTACATATAAAGATCTTGATACCATTATGTCCCCTCCTGCGAGTTATAAAAAAAGCGTACGTCGGGTAATTTCAGACTTCGGATCGCCCAAATCGGCGCGCAAGGTAAAGTGATCGTGATCAGTTGCAAATAACACCTCGGGCGCCTCTCTATAAGCACTCCAAGCCTGCTGTAACTCCCTTGCCTGACGCTCATACTCAGGGCCTTCCAAAGCACCCGTCAGTAATAGCAAAGGACCCTGATGTACGGGTTTGAGTTGCATCGGACTATATTCCTGCACCTCCTCATCCGTCAGAGACAATACATCATTCAAAAAACACTTCTGTATCGGCCTTAGGTCAAAAATCCCGCTCAGTGCACAAACCGAAGTCAGCGGCTGCGGGAACTCATAAGTGCACATCATGGCGGCTAAATGCCCCCCCGCTGAGTGCCCAGATACCGAGACCTGCTTCGGATCGATGTTTAATTCGGCAGCATTTTCCATCAACCACTCAATAGAACGACGACATTGCCCTACCAGCTCGTCCATACGCACGGTCGGGATCAGGCTGTAATTGATGACTGCCAAATTATGCCCATGCGGTAAAACACCGTGGGCAATATAGGGAAAGTCATCTTTATGTAACATCCGCCAATAACCGCCATGAAAAAACACATGCAACGGCCCGCCGGGATTAGTCAAAAACAAATCCAGGGTTTCATCCTCATGAGGTCCAAATGATAAATCTCGACGTAAAACATCCTCATATTGCGTCAGGGCACTTTGGTTCTTTTCCCCGAGTGTTTTGAGGTAAGCTTGAAAATCAAAGCCCTTGACTTTATTGACGTTGTCGTACTCAAAGTCCAGTGCTTCGCGGGTATAGTGTGCAAATACTTTTTTCTCGGCAGTCATATCAGGCTACTAATTTGAGTTTTTTAATCTCACTGAGTATCTCCTCAGTGCTCAGTACATCCGCATATTTGCTGTACATATCAAACAGATTGACGGCATGCGAGACCTGCACCCGGTCAAAAACTGCATCCTCGGCAACAACCACCTTATAGTTCAAGGAGCTCGCATCCACGACAGTACCGCGCACGCAGCCACTGGTTGTAGCTCCGGTCACTACCAGGGTGTCAATCTGACGCTCAATGAGGTAGCTGGATAGACTTGTGCCAAAAAAAGCGCTGGGATGGTATTTGGCGATAGGAATATCCCCCTCTTGGGGTGCCACCATCTCGTGAATGTCATAGCCACTCTCAGGAATTTGCATTACGGCCGAGACCTTGGAACCGAACTGCCCCTGGTCATATTTGTTCTTGAAGGCGACATAAGGATAAAAAACTGGCATACCATACTGTCTGAACGACTCAACCAACTTTTTGATATGGGGTAATGCCCGCCAGCCATACTCACCACAGCTCATGGGATATTCCTTGACAGCCTCCTCAACGGGCATGGGTTTAGAGCCGACGGTGCGGTTTTGCACATCAATCACCAGCAAGGCACAGCGTTGCCCGAACCCCGTGGTCCCGCCAAAACCCGCCTGCTTGTAGAATTCCCTCTCGGCAGCCGGAATGTATTTATCCCAAATTCTTTTTTGCATCTTTCTCTCTAAAAAAACACGAATTTTGTATTTGAAGGAAGGGGACAGACAATGCCGCCTACCCCCCCTATTCGAGACCTTTAGCGGCCCACCTCGAGCGCCTCATAACCAACGATCCAGTCATAGCGTGCACGCACTTTTTCTGGCCCCCACTGATCCTCTATATAGGCTTTGGCAGTATCTTCTTGCTTTAGATCCTCATGGTGGAAGGTTGCCAACATGTCCATGGAAGCATCCACGATGTCGTAGCAACGCTCGTGGCGCAGCGCGAAATAATCCTGCAACGCAGTGGAGATGTCCCGCTCGCTACTCAATAGATTGACCAGCACGCCAGCATCCTCAAAGGCCATATTGACGCCCTGACCCAGATAAGGAACCATTGAGTGACAAGCGTCGCCCAATAGCGCCACCCGACGTGTCACCCAGGTGTCCAGCTTGTCACGAGTAAACAGGCCCCACTTATACAGGGTGTCAGCCCCACTCACCATTTCGATAACCTGCTCGTGCCAGCCATCAAAATCTGCCAGACACTCTTCGAGTTTGCCCGGATCCGACCAGGATTCCTGCTCCCAGATAGTGCTGTCTACCTGACCAGAAAAGCTGTAGTATTTTTCGCCGTTATGCTGTACTGGATAGCAAGTAATATGGGCAGTTGGTCCTATCCATGTGGTCGCCACGGGCTTTCTGTATTGAGGGGAAATACGCTCGATGGGAACCAGACCGCGCCAGGCAATCGCATCAGTAAAGTTCTGATTGACCTTGCCAAACATGGCCTCACGCACCTTGGAATGTACACCGTCAGCTCCAATGAGAATATCCACATCTACCGATGGCTGACCTTCAAAATGTACGGTTACCTTATCCTCGGTTTCATCAAAACCGATGCAGCGATGATTCAAATGAACAGTACCGGGACGCAGCTTTTCATAGGCCTCCAGCAAGATACGGTGCAACTCAAAACGCAACACCATATAGAGCACGTGATCATCACTATTTTCGGCATCCTTGTTATAAACAGACCAAGAGTCCCCAGTGCTCCACAGACGCACAACACGATCCTCAGGCGGCAAATTGATCTGGTCCAGGGCCTCCTTGAGACCATATTCATAGAGCACTTTGGCGCCATTCATGGAGACCCATAGGCCAGCACCTAACTCACGATGCTCGCTGGCCTGTTCGTAGACCGATACCTGAAATCCCTGCCTTGCCAACCCCAAGGCCACCGCTAGTCCGCCCATTCCAGCACCACATACGGCGACCTTGATGTCTTTTGTCTCTTTTTTAACCATAACTTTCTTCAACCCTCAATAGAATGTTGTTTGAACCTAAACTCCAGAGTTCATTTCTTTCATGTTTTCCGCAGCCTTAACCACTGCGGTGATAATTGACTGATAACCAGTACAGCGACAAATATTGCCGTGCAAATGATGTCGCACCTCATCCTCAGTCACTGCATCCTGCTTTTCAGCCAATAGCGCTGATGAAGCCATGATGATCCCCGGTGTGCAAAAGCCGCATTGCAGGGCACCATGCTCCATAAAACTTTTTTGTAGCAACTGTATGAGTGGATCCTGCTCATAGGACTCGATGGTGCGTATTGATTTACCCACACAATCCATTGTCAGGGTGCAGCAACTAGAGACGGGGCGACCGTCTATTAAAATCGTGCACACACCACACACCTGCCCGCCGCAGGAGACCTTGGTCCCGGTCAGACCCAATGAGGTCCTGAGCGTATCAATCAAAAGCGCTCGGTGCTCCACCTCGAGCTCATGCTCTTGACCATTGACTTCGAGCCGAATGGTTTCCTTGTATTCATTAGTCATCTGCCAGCTCCATGACACACCGTATTGCTAAAACTGTTGCCAGGTGCTTGCGATAATCGGGGCTGCCAAAAACTCCTTCGAGGACATCCCAATCCGCTACATCCTGTTTCGCAGCTGCCTGCAGGGCCGCTTTATCTGCAGTACCTTGAGCCAAAAGCTCACATAATTGATCCATTCTTTCGGGTTCGCCCGTCAGTGCTCCGGCCCAAACCTCCCAGCGCTGCTGCCCATCCAAAGTGGTACAAACTGCAGCCACTCCTACGGTAGGGCGATGCAGATACACCACCTTTTTGTAGATGCTTTTTTGCGGCTGTGCGGCCACGGGAATCAGTATCTGAGTCAGCAGTTCCTCATCCTCGCGCACCGTAGAATACGGCCCATCAAAGAAACGACGCACGGGTACCTGCCGCTCCCCTTCCGGTCCGACCAGGACCAGCTGAGCATCCATCGCCGCCAGAAAAGCCGGCGGATCGGCATTTGGCTCGGCAAAGCATAGATTGCCTGCCAGAGTCCCTGCCTGCCGCACCCGAACATTAGCAATGTTATTGCTCAATGTGGCATAGGCAGGCAGCACCTCCTGCACGATTGGGCTATCAGCAATTTCCTGATGGGTAACCAGAGCCCCAATCGACAGCATCTGGTTCTCCACGCGGATCTCCTTGAGCCCTGGAATACCCTTGATATTGATCAGGTGTTCTACCGTCAACACCCGCTCTTTCAGGCCAATCAGGGCCTCGGTGCCCCCGGCAAAGTACATAAAATCATAATCACTGTCCTCAGCCAGGGTGAGTGCCGTCGGAATATCCTGTGGGCTATGAAACTTAAACGCTCTTGGCTTCACCGATTACCTCCAGCTCTTCATGCAAATTTTCATCAAATTCGCGGAAAATGGCTCGGCACTTGCGTCTGACTATGGGTGCGCCAAGTGTGGCGAGCTTGCCAAACATCTGTATATCGGCATCGATATCTATTAATGTTTTCCCTTCCTCATCTTGCTCCAGGCTCAATACCATCTTGACTAAAGCGCTGGTGGAGGTTTTGCGGTCCTCCCCTTCTGCGGTAATACCAACGCGCTTTAGCTCCTCATATTCATCAACCGTAATTTCGCAAGGCATGCTAAACCTGAAAGGACCCACCTTTTGCCGAATCATGGCGCTATAACGAGCCAGAGTCTCCAGTTCCTCAACATCACTACAACCCGGGATTAATCCGGCAACACGTGTGACATCAAATAACAAAGTCCAGATTTCCTCTTTGGTTGCAGCAATACTCGTTTGTGATTCAAATTTCATCAGTACCTCTTTCTTTGTTGATAGCGCGCCATACCCGCTCAGGTGTCAAAGGAAGCGAACGAATCCTGACGCCATACTTACTGCGGATGGCATTGGCAACCGCCGGTGCAATAGGCAAAATGGCACCCTCACCCAACCCCCTGGAGCCAAAGGGTCCGGGACCATCTTCGTTTTCTATGAAATGGGAGTACATTTGCGGGGTTTGCTCAATCGTTGGCACTTTGTAATCAAACACTGTGCCATTCATGAGCTGTCCATCCTCATATATATACTGCTCGCTCAGGGTATGGCCGATGCCCTGTACGATAGCTCCTTCTTCCTGTCCAATTGCGGCCTTCTTATTCAACACCTTGCCGACATCACTACTCAAGGCCACTTTATTAATGGCAATATCACCGGTTTGCTCATCCACGGTAACCTCGCACGCACCGGCGGCCGTCTCCCAAAAAAGTGGGAATTGACGGAAATCCCCGCCTTTGGTGTAAGGGGTTACGCGCCCCAAAGCAGAAAACTCACCGGCCGTAATGCCATGGAAACGGCGCAACAGCTCCATGAAACTGATGATTTCAGAATCGATCTCAACGCCGCCGGAAACAATCTTGATCTGCTCTTTAGACTTGCCACTGGCTAAGGCAGCGGTTTCCAGGATTTGCTCCTTGATTTGGCGAGCGGCATCCTCAATGGCCAAACCGATCATGATGGTAGAGCGGCTCGCTCCGGTGCCCCAGTCATAAGGGGCAACATGGGTATCAGGTTGCAAGACCGTGACCTTTTCGATGGGCTGATTCAGGTACCGTGCCGCCATGAGTCTTTGCACCCCACGGGCGCCCTGCCCAAGCTCAGCGGTTGTCGCCATGACGGTCACCTGACCATCCGCATGCAAGCGAACCAGCACGCCACTGATGGGCAGGATACCCGGATCGGTAGCAGCCACCGCTACACCAACTGAAGACTGCTCATCATGGTCGTGCTCTCGGGCCTGCTGCATGAGACGCAGCGCATGCTCGAGCTCGGCTTTGACATCCACATCGATGGGGCGCAAATCGGCCTTGATGACTCCATGACGCGGAGCGATGTTTTGCATCCGAAACTCAATAGGATCCTGACCCAGCTGATACGCCAGCTCATCAATCTGGGACTCCGACGCCCACACCCCCTGTGGCCCTCCAATGGAGCGACAAGATGCCGCAGGCACCGAATTGGTATAAACTGCGCGAGCGCGCAACTTTAGATTTTTGAACTCATAAGGCCCGATGGCGCGGAAAGCAGCCTTGGTGGTACTGGCTGGCCCAGTATCAGCATAGGCCCCACAGTTACCCAATACATCAATGCTGCGGGCCAGTAGCTTGCCCTGCTCATCTACTGCGGTCTTGATATTAATGTTCATACCTACCCGACGACAGGTCAGCATGGAATCCACCAGACTATGCTGTAGTTTGACCGGGCGGCCCACATATTTGGACAAAGCAACTACAAGCGGGTCAATCTTGACTGAGGCCTTGCCCCCAAAACCACCTCCTATGTAAGGGGTGTGCACCCGTATCTGGGCAGTCGAAAGACCGAACAGCTCAGCACAAACTCGCTGGATGGCAGTTGGGGTCTGGCCATTGCTCCAGATCTCAATCCCCTCATCCGTCACACTGGCGATGGCTGCGTGCGGCTCCATGGCATAGTGATAGACCCCAGGAAAGCTGTACTCTTCCTCGACGACCTTATGTGCTTTGGCAAAAGCGGCCTCTACATCGCCCTGCTCATAATCAAACTGATGACAGATGTTGCTCCCTTCCTGTGGCTTGGGCCCGCCATGAAAATAAAAGTTCTCGATGGGCTCAAATTCCTGATGGACCAAAGGGGCATCGGGCGCCATTGCCTCATCAAATGCATTGACGTGTGGCAAAGGCTCATATTGGATATCCACATAGTCTGTCGCATCCTCGGCAATGGCTTCAGTGGTGGCCACAATGGCGACCACCGGCTCACCAACATAACGCACATAATCCTTGGCAATGACTGGACGATCCTTGAAATACAGACCCCATCTGAAATTATCCCCAAACAGGCGTTCCAGATCCTCACCACTGAATACCCCCAACACACCAGGCAAGGCCTGCGCCTCAGTCACATCAATAGCAACGATTTTGGCATGCGCATGAGTACTGCGAATGAGGCGGGCATAGGCCATGCCCGGCACTACCATATCAGTCACAAACATGGCCTTGCCTGTGACTTTTTCCAGATAATCCGCTCTTACCTCGGTCTTATGTTCCATTGTTTACTACCCTAATTATTTTCCAGAACGATCTGGCCAGACTCGATTACCTCAAGCCACATTTGGCGATCGCGTTCTTCCATTTCTGCCAGTTCAGCAGCGGTCATGTGCAGTGGGATTGCCCCTTGTGAACGCAATACCTTTACTACATCCTCATCTTGCAAAACATTTTCAAAGGCAGCATTCAGTGTATTTATGGCGGACTCAGGGGTGCCTTTGGGTGCATAAACCGCAAACCAGGTATTGGCTGCAAATCCAGGCAACACAGTCTCAGCCAAGGTAGGCACATCCGGCATTTCATCCGTACGCTCAGCCATGGCAGTCGCCAATACGCGCAGCTTACCGTTATGAACGTGACTCAAAATGGCTGGACCTTGCTCTACTGCAAAATCCACTCGCCCGGCAATCAGATCCACCACGAGCTCACCACTCCCCTTGTAAGGTACGTGCAAGATGTCGGCATCGATTTCCTGTTTGAACAGCTCGGCAAATAAATGCTGCGATGTCCCATTTCCAGCAGAGCCATACATGAAGTCATCAGGATTTGCCTGCAGCATCTCGACAAATTCGACAATATCCGTAGCAGGGCTATCAGCGGGGACGACCACGTATGAAGGCGAGTTGGCAATGGTAGAAACTGGCGTGAGGTTTTCCTGCACCTCACCCATCTTTTTGATCAGGCTTGGCAAAATAGAGTGCAGGGATACAGCTCCCACTACTAAGGTATAACCATCAGGCTTGGCTCGCGAGACATACTCGGCACCAATAATGCCGGAAGCACCCGCACGATTTTCAACCACCACAGGAATATCAAACTCCTTGCGCAGTCCCTCTGCCAAAGCTCGGGCAAACATATCTGAAGCACCGCCCGGAGCATAAGGCGCGACGACTTTAATCGTTTGATCAGGAAAGCTGTCTGCTGCTGCAACACCAGAAAAAACGGTTGCGGCAGCAAACAATGCGCCAAATAGCGCTTTTTTGATAATTTTCATAATATCCCCTCCAATAGGTATGAGAGTTGTTAGATTTGTCTGACCTTTAAGCCTAGCAAATTCTGCTGGACAGAACTCAGGTCTGTGTAATAGAATTTATACCATACCAATCCACCAATTTCTACTAGGGGTGATTACCTAGATGAGCAACAATAAACCTGTACTAGCCGTCGTTCGCGCATTAAGTGTGCTTAATGCCTTTCAACCTAATGAACCCTCGCTAACCCTGCAGGAGCTTTCTGTACGCACCGGTTTGTATAAAAGCACACTTTTGCGTCAGCTTCATACCCTCATCGAGGAACACTGTGTTGCCCGCCTGGACAATGGGGAGTACCAGCTTGGTGCCCGGGTACTGCAATGGGCTCATGTTTATACCAGCTCGTTGAACCTCGAACAACACGTCCCCCCCGTGCTCAATAAATTGGTTGAGCTTACGGGCGAAGGGGCTTCTTTTTTCGTGCGGGATGGAGATATGCGGGTCTGTCTATATCGGGCAGATTCCAAAAAAGAACTGCGCGATCATATACGACAAGGAGAACTGCTGCCCTTAAAGAAAGGAGCGGCAGGAAAAATTCTGCTGCATTACTGTATGGAAAAGGAGACAAAAAAACCAGAAGTCTTTGTTTCTATCGGAGAAAGAGAGGAGGAGATAGCGGCCATCGCCGCCCCGGTATTCAGTAGCACAGGGGTCAAGGGTGCGTTGGCCATTTCCGGTCCTGCTACCCGTTTTAGCGAGGAGAGCATCGAGCAGTGGAAGTTGCTGGTGTTCAACAAAGCGAAACGATTAAGCCAGGTTTTGGGCGGGGAGCGCTTTTACCAATGAATAACAATCAACAACCGCTGGTAGGCATTGCGCTTATGGTGCTTTCCACGGTCTCACTAGCTGCTCTGGATACCAGCGGAAAATGGATTATGGCGATGGGCCTGCCCTTGTTTGTAATGAGCTGGGTGCGCTATATCGTTCATTTAATCATTGTGTCCGCCCTGATTATCCCGACTTATGGCTTTACGGTGGTTAAGACCCAACGCCTAAAGGCCCAAATCATGAGAGGACTCGCCATGCTGCTGTCCTCTCTGTCTTTTTTCACGGCCTTGCATTTTCTGCCCCAGGCAGATGCCACCGCCATTAACTTTTTGGCACCACTCATTGTGTTGGCCATCGCCCCGTGGATATTAAAAGAGCCGCCCAAAATCTCCCGATGGGTTGCAGCCCTCACCGCCTTTGGTGGAGTGCTACTGATTATCCGACCCAGCGCCGGTCTGGATCCCGTGGGGGTGTTTTTCGGCCTGGTCACGGCCTTGCTCTTTGCTGTGCAGTATATTATTACCCGTCGATTAGCCAACGAAAGCTCTTTTACCACCCTGATCTGGAGCGGGATCGTGGGCTTTGTGTCACTGAGTCTGCTCATGCCTTTCATTTTGGGTCAGACCCTGCCGCTATTAACCAGTTTTGGCTGGTTTGAGTGGTTAGTGATGTTCTGTACCGGGATATTTGGCACCTTGGGACATTTAATGCAGATACAAGCCTATAGAAAAGCACCTGCCTCCTTGCTGTCGCCCTTTGTGTACAGCAAAATCATCAGCGCCGCTCTTTTTGGCTGGCTAGTCTGGAAACAACTACCCGGATTATTAAGCTGGCTTGGCATCATTATTATCTGTGTCAGCGGCATCACCATCACGCTCGTTGAGATGCATCAGGATAATCGGCAAAAATCGCTCCAGAAAACAAAAAAGGTCACAAAGAGCCCGACTTAGGCGCTCTGTGACCCGTGCTGCGTCGATAAGTTGATTTACTCTTCAGTGAGGATCTTTTCGTCACGCAGCATTTTTTCCATCTCACCACTTTCAAACATCTCGGCCATGATATCCGAGCCGCCCACGAACTCTGCCTTGATGTAGAGCTGGGGAATCGTGGGCCAGTTTGAATAGACCTTAATCCCCTCACGTACCTCATCATCCTCGAGAACGTTGATAGTGACTACCTCCTTCAGGCCTACGGCCCTGAGGATCTGTACTGCGCGCGCTGAAAAGCCGCACTGCGGCATCTGGGCTGTACCCTTCATGAATAGCACCACAGGATGCTCTTTTACGGTTTCATCGATAAAATTTTGAACTTCGCTCATTGTGCTCTCTTTAAAAGTTAAGTGTACCGCCCGAAATACGCTCCACACCTGCCAAATCACAAATGCTGCGTACCTCGGAAAACTTGGCCTCTAGTAGTAATTCTCGCACGTGACACGCCTGATTCCAACCATGCTCTACCCACAACTGCCCGCCGGAATGCAAAAAGCGGGGGGCCTGAGAGATAATCGTGCGCAGATCATTCATGCCATCCTGCCCGTCAGTAAGTGCCTGTTGCGGCTCCTGGCGTAGATCACCTTGCAGCAAATGCGCATCATCCGCAGCGATGTAGGGCGGATTGGAGACGATCACGTCAAAGCGTTGAGCCTCATCCAGGCAATCGTACCAACTTCCTTTTAGAAATTCGACCTTCCCATCACAGAGGGTACGGGCATTTTGCTGCGCCACCTCCAACGCAGCTGCGCTCAGATCTGTGGCCATCAGTTGCGCTGCCGGGTAGGCACAAGCCAAAGAAACGGCAATGACCCCACTGCCCGTACCCAAATCCAGCACGCGAGGCTGTGCGTAACAGGGTAATACCTGTTGCAGCACATG
>DATGTB010000122.1:0-7778 GCA_035302065.1 Paenalcaligenes sp.
CGTTAACAAATGGAGATAAAGTTCTTTGATTAGGCATCATAGAACAACTTCTGTAGTGTTCCTACCGTAATTTCAAAAAAAGTAGTTCTGCATTTGGAAACGAAATTAAAACAGGTAAAATTCCTGTTTTGCTTACTGTTGCTGCAACCTTAATTTGCGATGCTCTTCACCCTTATCAATATCGTTACCCCAGTATTTTTAATCGCTGTGTTAGGGTACGTATTTGCGCGCCGGCAAACTGAAACGCCGGATATGACATTTATAAATCATGTCAATATCCACGTTTTCTGTCCTGCGCTGATTTTTTCAGCACTACTTTCCCACCCCATTACTCTGGGCAGCGCTTGGCCTTTACTCATTGCCGGTGTGCTGGTCATCGTATTACCTGGGGTCGTGCTTTATTTTTTTCGCCCCCAAGGCATCAAGCACTCGGCATTCATTGTTTCGGGCATGTTCAGAAATACGGGCAATATAGGCATTCCCCTCATGTTGCTAGCTTATGGACGTGAACAGCTTGGCGATATCATCTTATTATTTGTATTGTCCAACTCACTGCATTTTTCCCTGGGGCTCTTTCTACTTGCTGGCTCAGGCAGTCGCTGGCTGTGGCTGCGCAATCCTAATGTCTGGGCCGCTGTTGCAGGCCTGTTGCTAGCCCCTTATCAGGCACGCATTCCAGACTTTTTTATTACCAGCGTAGATATGCTGGGACAAATCACCATCCCCATGATGCTTTTTAGTCTGGGGGTGCGTATTGCCCAGGATAAAATCACTCAGGTAGCCTTTGCTTTGCGTATTAATTTATTATTTCTGGCTGCCGGGGCCATCTGTGGCCCGCTGATTATCTGGCTGCTCCCCCTGACTGCCGAATGGTCACGGCTCGTTTTATTATCCGCAATGCTGCCTCCTGCCGTATTGAATTTTTTATTGTGCGAGCATTACAAAGCTTCACCACACGCTGTAGCCAGCATTGTTTTACTTGGCAATATTATTTCTGTGGTCACCATCCCCCTGGTGATATGGATTTCGCTAACTTATATTTGAGGCCTTATCCAGGGATACCCCTGGATAATCGCCTGCAAGCCACTACTGTCCTTTGGGGTTAGGACCATAAGCATTATCTCCTGGCTGACTATTGAAGAGCATCATCACTAATATTATCAGCGGACCAATGACAGGGATAAAAACCAGCAATAGCCACCAACCCGAACGGCCTATGTCATGCAGGCGTCGGACCCCGACTGCAATCGCCGGAATCAAAACCGCAAGCCAATAGATGCTGGTGAGCAGCCCTACGCCTGATTGCATATTGAAAGTACCAAGGGCTCTGTCTAGAAAGCTCAAAATAATCAAGAAAATCACATTAAACAGCACAAAAAACCAATATTCTTTTCTTCTTGCCCTGCCTGTAAAAACTGCGTATTTTCTTAACACCTCCAGGTACCAATTCATTTTTTCTCTCCTGTTTGTTATACGTCACTTTTATTGTGCTATGCCTACAATACAAAAACAAACAAAATAAATATACTTGACTTGCGCTTTTTATTAGAATGATACTCCATTGACTTTATAATTTTTATTTAACCAAGCCATGCAAAAAGAACCGTCCAAACAAAATTCTGCTGCCCAAGCGGATGATCCGCTCGTTATTGAGGCGACCTATACCGAGGTAGATGATGAAAGCCTGCGCTCTTTGCGCACGATTACCATCGTGGTCTATGTGCTGCAGGCCTTGTCATTTTTTACTGCTATCACTGGCCTGATTGGTTTAATTATTAACTATGTAAAACGTGCAGACGCCCATGGCACCTGGCTTGCCTCACATTTTCGCTGGCAGATAAGGACTTTTTGGTATGCGCTTTTATGGACAGTGATTGGCCTATTATTAGTGTATTTTATCGTTGGCTTTATTGTCCTGTTTGTCAATATGGTGTGGGTGATTTATAGAATTGTACGCGGGCTGTTAGCGGTTATTGATAACAAACCCATGTATTCCTGAGCCCGCGCACTATATGAGTTTAAAGCTGTTTTGACTCCACAGTCATATCATGTATGTACACGGGGCGGTCTTTGCCCTGTGTTGTCTTTTCCACAAACTGCCGGGTACGAATAATGGTCTGATAGCCTGCCTCAGGCGTGAACCCCTGCAGCTGGTCCCGATCGAGCAAAAACCAGTCGCCTACTTCGGTCTGTATGCCCTGTTCATTGTATTTCACCGAGCGGACTTTGTAGCACTGCTCATTCTGGGCTCCACAGGTCTGCAATTGATCGCTGACCTCCAAAAAAGCAGTCGTGCCTTCTTGTCCGTACAGGGTTTCTGGGGTTGGGGTTCCTTCAAACTGCCAACGTGCACCATCAGCAAAACTCAAAGTCAGCACGGGATGTGCCTGTGCGGGATCGGCCATATCCACGCCCTGCAGCTGCCATTGCTGCACAGTCGGTAATACCTGCCCGACATAGTTTTCTGACTGCATCACGGCCTCATCAGCACACATCATTTTAGTCCCCATCATGGGCTGCACCTGGATTTTATCCTGCGCTATCTGATAGCTCCCGCTCATGCTATTACAAAGACCAGACACAGCAAGACGGTTATCCATAAAGCTCAAATCAAATGGACGAACCTGCTGACCCAGCGTTTCTGGTCGCTCGCCCCCGGCAGGCATCGTTACGCGTTCCAGCGTCCAGTTATAAGCTGTTAGCATTTTTTGATCTGCTGTTTGCATGGCAGAATCATCCTTTTGTACTCCGACACAAGCACTTAGACCGAGTACAGCCGTCAAAGAAATAAAAAGCAAAGTTTTTTTCATAATTAAATCCTGAGTTTTTGTATATTTTTCCTACTCAGCAGTTGGATGGCAAGCCTTTTCACAAAAAGTGACATTCGCTGCTCAATCCCCCCTGAGCGCTCGCCTCAATACTTTACCTACATGTGAGATAGGTAGTTGCTGACAAAACACAATCTCCCGAGGGCATTTATACTGCGCCAATTGCTGCGCACAATGTTTTTGTAATTGCTCCACAGTCAAATCCGGATCAGATGCCTGTACAAAGACTTTGACGCTCTGACCTGCCTGCGAGCAAGGCATACCCACCGCTGCCACGGCGCTAACCCCTGGATAAGCCCCTATCACGGCTTCGATCTCGCTCGGATAAACATTAAAGCCCGATACATTGATGATATCAGCCTGTCGCTCCCTGAGATAAACGAATCCTGCCGAATCCATGTACCCAACATCTCCGGTACGAAAATAGCCCCCCGGGAAAAAGGCAGCCCGATTTGCCTGCTCCTGCTGATGATAGCCCAGCATGACCTGCGGACCACGAACACAAATCTCACCCTCATGATCAGGAGCCAAATGCCTGCCATCAGCATCACAAATGACCACCTCAGTACCTGTCAAGGGCAATCCAATGGAAGTATTGATATGACGTCCATCTGTGGGGTTGATGCAAACCGCCGGGGAGGTCTCGGTCAAACCGTAGGCCTGCAATAATGGCTGGCGTGTGAGTTGCTCCCAGCGTTGGGCGACCTCTGCGCTGACTGCAGTCCCACCGCCAATGACCAGCCGTAGGTGGTCAAATTTGAGACGCTGAAAATCCGGATGATCCAGCAAGCGCATAAAAAGTGTATTTACTCCGGTAAAGGCGCTGATTTTATACTTTTTGAAAGCATGAATAATATCTTTGGTCTTGCGCGCATCCGCGATTAATACATTGGTTCCGCCCAGCTTTAAAAACAAGAGGCAATTTCCTGTCAGGGAAAATATATGATATAGGGGTAAGGCAGTGAGCACAGTTTCCTGCCCAGGCCGTAGTCTTTCACCCACCCAATGAGCCACCTGCTCGAGATTGGCCAGCAGATTCGCATGACTCAGGAGCACCCCTTTGGGCACACCGGTAGTGCCCCCCGTATAAAGCATAAAAGCCACATCCTGCGGCTTAATATCAAAGTCGTTATCCTGCCTGCGCAGGAAGGCCTCGCGCCCCTTGTCTAGTAGCTGCTGAAACGGCACTGTCCGTACGCTTTCTAGTGCTGGCCGGAAAAATGATTTTTGGCGCCAGCGCGCCACATTATTGATAAACAATGCGCGTAGCCTACTCTGCAAATCGCCTGGCTGGGTGATGATGACGGCCTTGATTGAATCGGGCAGCGAGATCCGAGCCAACACAGGGACGAAAGGAGAGGCAACAAAAACAAAGCAAGGACGGGCATCTTGCAGGATCTGCTGTAATTCACGTGACGTATATAAGGGGTTTACTGTAACCACCACCCCTCCTGCCCTGAGAATCCCGGTCATGCCTACGACAAATTGCATGATATTGGGCATGATCAAAGCCACCTTGTCTCCCTTTGTCAGCCCCTTCTGCCGAAACCAGGCCGCACAATAATGACTGTATTGGTGCAACTGTTCATAACTGAGGCGACCGCCAAAAGAACGCAGACAGCTCCTGCCCCCATAACGACGACAGCTCTCATCTATCATATCCAGCAAATTATGCTCATTACCTGGCGGTAACCGATGCGGCACATGTTCTGGATAGTGCTCCAGCCAACGCATATCTATTTGACGCATATTAAGACACCAATAAAAAAAGCCACACAGCGAGAGCGCTGCGCGGCTTTTGCACCATGCCAACTAAATATTAGTCGAAGGAATCAGGCAATGGTGTTTTGTCTGTAGACGGAGGCAAGATAGGTAATACCATCTCGGGCTGCTCACCAGTCAAGGTTTTCAAGAAGGCAACGATCTTTTCGTTTTCCTCATCTGTATAGTGCCGCCCTAACTGCAATCTACCCATGATGTCCACTGCCTCGGTCAGAGTCCATACCGCACCGTCGTGAAAGTACGGATAGGTCAACTCGACGTTGCGCAGTGTAGGTACTTTGAAGCTGAATCTATCTGCATCAATCCCTGTAACCGCTGCACGACCCTCAGCCGGGTTCTCTGTATGATAGGGCTCAACCACACCCATCTTTTGGAAAGAGGTTCCGCCCAGGTTCACCCCATTATGACATGCCACACAACCACTGGTCAGGAACAGCTCCCAGCCCTCAAGCTCAAAATCAGTGAGCGCCTCATCATCACCCCTGAGCCAATGGTCAAAAGGAGCATTTGGGGTCACCAAGGTCTCCTCAAACACGGCAATTGCATCGGTAACCTCATCGATGCCGAAGTCCTCGGTCCCGTAGATCACCTCGAATCGCTCAACATACTCGGGAATCGATTTGAGCACCTCGACCGCAAGCTCATGGGTGAATCCCATCTCAAGCGGGTTCTCAATCGGGCCGCCGGCCTGCTCCTGTAGTGTCTCGGCACGGCCATCCCAGAACTGAGCCAGGTTCAAGCTCGAATTTAACACCGTTGGCGAGTTGATGGGCCCTTGCTGCCAGCGGTCTCCCACTGAGGATACCAAGTTATCAGAACCGCCCATACTGAGGTTATGGCAAGAGTTGCAGGAAATAAAACCTGAACGGGATAAACGTGGATCAAACCACAGCATCTTACCCAGCTCGACTTTTTCAGGCTCGGTAATTTCTACGGGTTGGATAGGCTCAACTGGTACGTTGCGCACTGACTCTGCAGAAGCACCAAATGCCATGCAGGTCGATATAAACAATATAGAAAGTCGCAAGGTGGACATAATAAATACCCCCTAAGGTAGTTATATAAACTAAAATCGCCAAACGACCTGTAACATAACGGGTAAGTCGTCTACAGGCCAGTACCTTTATTCAATAGTTATAAGTTAACAAATTGTGGCGCACGTCATTGTGATACATATCAAGTAAACCTCAATATGTTTGGGGTATTACGTCAATAAAGGTTAGTGCCGTTGAACGCGAGTCCACGGCTACTGTCCAAACCTCGTTATTTATCATCACTTTCAGGCTGCGGGGGTACAAAAGGAAATTGACCAAAAAAGTTGAGCCCCTGCCCATGCATTTGCTCCTGCATTTGTACAAAGAGCTTTTTACTTTGATCCAGATAGGTGTTCATGGCATTTTGTAATACCGGTGTTTGCACCGCCATGAACTGTGTCCAGGCCTCAGGCCCTAGTTGTTTTCCATAAAGCCCCTTGGACTGCTCAGCCATACGGTCCTGTATATCAATAAAGGCCTGTATATTTTGCTCGATATAACTGCCCATCACCCCCTGCATGGCAGTGCCATAAAACCGGATGATTTGGGCCAAGGCATTAGCGGAAAAAATGGGCCCCTGTCCGCTTTCCTCATCAAGGATGATCTGCAGCAAGATACTGCGCGTGATATCCTCCTCAGTCTTGGAGTCAATCACCCTGAAGTCCTCGTGCTCAAGTACTAACTGCTTGATATCTGCCAGGGTGATATAGGAGCTGGCATGCGTGTCATAGAGTCGACGATTAGGATACTTTTTAATCAGTCGGTTATCAGTAGTTGCTGTCATAAATTCTATAAACCGGTCATCGGGGCATGTACCCTGGGCAACATGCCACCGTAATGAATCACTGTACTGTGTTCATTTTAGTACATATGCAGTCCACCATTCACAGAAAAATCCCCACCCGTGGCAAAACCCGCCTCATCCGAGGCCAACCAGCTAACGATAGAGGCGATTTCCTCTGGCTCGCCCAGGCGTTGCACAGGAATGGACGCAACAATTTTTTCAAGCACATCCTCACGAATAGCGCGCACCATCTCGGTCCCAATATACCCGGGCGAGACGGTGTTGACGGTCACTCCCTTGCGGGCATACTCCTGCGCCAGCGCCTTGGTAAAGCCGTGCATACCAGCTTTTGCCGCGGAATAATTAGCCTGTCCAAACTGACCTTTTTGACCATTGATGGAGCTGATGTTAATGACTCTGCCCCAGCCCTGCTCGGCCATTTTGTCAATCACCTGCTTGGTCACATTGAACAAACTATTGAGGTTGACATTAATCACCGCCTGCCACTGCTCCAAAGTCATCCGGCTAAAGACTGCATCGCGCGTGATGCCTGCATTATTAACCAGCACATCGATACTGCCGAATTCAGCCTGCAACTTTTCAAGTGCCTTTTGGGTCGAATCCCAGTCCGCCACATCCGCTGGACAGGCATGAAAATCAAAGCCCAGTTTTTTTTGCTCAGTCAACCACTGATCGGGCGATCTTTCTGGCCCACAGCCCGCAAAGACCATCATCCCGTCGGCGGCCAAGCGCTGACAGATGGCTGTACCTATACCCCCCATCCCACCAGTAACCAAGGCAATTTTTTTACTCATTTTGTCACTCCTTTATCATGATTTACTTTTTCAACTTGCACTGCCACGACTGATTTATACAGCGCGCACCTTGACGTAGCTACCTGGTGCTGCCTCGAGCTCGGGATAGTCCTCATTACCCAAAACTTTTGGTGCAGCCACCTTTTCGCCCCCCTGGGCAGCCATCCAGCGCGCCCAATCAGGCCACCAACTCCCCTCATGTTTAGGGGCACTATCGAGCCACTGCCCCGGAACAGCGTGCTTATCCAGCGCGCTATCCTCATCATGAGCCCAGTAGTGGCGCCTGTTATGTGCGGGCGGATTAATTACCCCGGCAATATGGCCCGAGGCGCCCAATACAAAGCGTCGCTGACCCGTCACTTGCCGTGTGGTGGCAAATGCAGTTCCCCAAGGCACGATATGGTCATCCTTGGAGGCATAAATATAGGCTGGCATATCGAGCACGCTGAAATCAATGGGGGTACCGTCGACCTGGACCTGACCGGGGACAACCAGGTTATTTTCCAGATACGTGTTTCTAAAGTACCAAGTGAAA
>DATGTB010000123.1:0-4029 GCA_035302065.1 Paenalcaligenes sp.
CGATGAGTGACAGCACCTCCTTGATGATTCCGCGCATGAATCCAAGGCCGGCAGAAACCAGCAAAATCGCCAGGATAAAATAATCCAGAGTGCTCACTGGCTGCGGATAAAGCTATCTTCGTAACCCAGCGAGCGTAATCTTGTCAAGGCGGCCTCAGCAGCCTGCCGGGTTTCGAATGGTCCGACACGCAAACGGTAGGTCGTCCCCGCTGCACCACTGCCAGATTCTACAAACGCATTATTGACTCCGGCGGAGCTTAACTGCTGACGTCGTTGGTCAGCGCCTTCTTTGGTGGAATAAGCAGCCACCTGCACCGTAAAGCTCCCGGACTGCGAAGCAGCGGGTTGAGAATTACTGCTTTGGCCCCCCATCTCATCAGGCGACATTCGCCCCTCGAGCAGCGCCAAGGCTACCGAACCATCATCTGTACGCTCAGGCTCAGCAGGCTTTGTAGGCTTTGGCTTTGGCTTTGGCTCGGGCTTTTCGGGGGCAGGATCCACAGGCTCAGCAGGTTTGGGCTCTGTACGCTCACGCTCCTGCTCTATGGCGGCAACCTGGGCATCCAGCAGCTCGTCCACATTCACAGGCGCAGATGGCTCATCGACGGGAGTGAGCTCCTGCTCAGGATCCACCACCTCATCCTGCCAAGGACTGCTCTCTATTGGTGGGGCCTTGTCTGGAGCAACAATGGGAGGAAATACCTGCACTACCTGCTCAATTTCGTCAGCCCCGTCACTTTTCAGAAATAAGGGTACGAAAATCACTGCAATAAGTACGAGTGCCAGCGCACCAATCAGGCGACGACGGGCTCGACGGCGTAATTCTTTTAACTGATCCTGTTCACCGGCGCGACCTTGCTGCGCTGCGGAATCCTGACGTGAAAAAAAACCCATAAATAATGAAACCCTTGTGGTGCTAAGCTAATATCGCCATGACCGATGGTCAGAGTTCATGGCCGCCTGCTTTTTGCACATGCTCAAGCACTGGGCCGACGGCGAGAAATGAACCAAAGACCACGATTTTATCATTAACTGTGCTGATCTGTTGGGCTGCCAAAAATGCATCGACAATAGAATCAAAACACTCTATATGAGCTGCTGACTTTTCCCTGGGCGCCACCCGGGGTCGAACGGTGGGCTGCTGATCGGCAACAGGCGCAGGCTTGGTTATAGCAACGTTTTTTTCCTGCGCATATGCCTCTTTGACAAATGTTGACAGTTGATCCACCGGCAGGCTGCGCTCGGAATCCAGCTGTGCACAGTGCCATACGTCGACCTCACCCGTCATATGCGCCAAGGCTTTTTGTACCTCTTTATCTTTTAACATACCTACCACCGCAATGGTACGGCCGGTTGTAGAAATTTGCTGCAAATTGTAGGCCAGCGCCTGCAAGGCATGCGGGTTATGGGCCACATCGAGGATAATTAATGGTTGGCCTGCAAGGACCTGAAAACGCCCGGGCAAACGGACATCGAGTAACCCCTGCTTGATGTCTTGGATTGGCACCGCCAGTCGATCGGCAAAGGCCTCTATCACCGCCAAGGCTGCGCTAGCGTTATTCAATTGATTGGCGCCCCGGAGCGCTGGATAAGGCAATGCCCCCCGACGCATCCCGGGCCCCCGATACATCCATTGATGCATCGACGCCTCATAGCTGAAATCACGATCCAGTAGCCATAAGCGGGCACCAATGCGCTGCGCGTATTCCAATACAGACTGCGGCGCCTGGCTGTCCGCACAAATCGCCGGCTTTTGAGCACGAAAAATGGCTGCCTTTTCCAACCCTATCTGCTCCCGGTCACTGCCGAGGTACTCCTGGTGATCAATATCGATTTGGGTCAGCACACTGCAATCCGCATCAATCAAATTCACGGCATCGAGGCGTCCGCCCAGCCCGACCTCTAAAATCCATACATCCAACTCCTGCTCGGCAAAGAGACTAAAAGCAGCTAAAGTGGCAAATTCAAAGTAGGTCAGGGAAATGCCCTCTCTGGCCTCATCCACCTTTTGCAAGTGACGAATAATCTGCTCATCCGAGGCTTGCTCACCTTGCAACCTAAAACGTTCATTAAAGTGGATCAGATGCGGAGATCCATAGACCCCTACCCGATAACCTGAAGCCAACAATATGGATTCCAGGAGGGCACTGGTTGACCCCTTGCCATTGGTCCCGCCGACAACAATTTTGAGGGCCTGACTGCCAATATTCAACCGCTGCATCACCTGGCCTGCCCGCTCCAGACCAAGTTCAATCTCATTAGGGTGCACAGAGAGCAAATAAGTTTGCCACTGTGACAGGCTTTCTACCGGATTATTTGAGTGTCCCATCACGCACACTCCCTTTCAGCTGTTTTGTAAAAAAAATGGCAGGTGAACGCATGTCACCTGCCTGCCCCATGCTCGTTTGGCGCAAAAACCGTTTACCGACGTTGAGGGGGTAAATCAGTACAAACGCCCAGCGAAGCGGCAGCCGCCATCGAGATAGACTCACCCAGGGTTGGGTGAGGGTGAATGGTCTGGGCTATATCTACCTCATCAGCACCCATCTCAATGGCCAAGGCGACCTCGCCGATCATATCGCCAGCACCAGTACCCACAATCGCCCCTCCTATGATGCGGCCACTTTGCTCATCAAAAATGAGCTTGGTCACGCCCTCATCCCGGGCATTGGCGATAGCCCGACCTGATGCCATCCAGGGAAAGAGGCCAATTTTCACCTGCAGTCCCTGAGCCTTGGCCTCCTCTTGAGTGACCCCTACCCAGGCAACCTCGGGGTCGGTATAGGCCACTGAAGGAATGACGCGCGCATCGAAATGACTTTTTTGCCCCGCGGCCACCTCTGCCGCCACATGCCCTTCATGTACGGCCTTATGGGCCAACATGGGCTGACCGATAATATCACCAATGGCAAAAATATGCGGGACATTAGTGCGCATCTGCCTGTCAACTGACAAAAAGCCCCGCTCATCGACCGCTATCCCCGCATTTTCCGCCCCGATACGGTCTCCATTGGGCGCCCGCCCCACAGACTGCAAAATCAGGTCATAGCGCTGCTCATCGGTGGGTGCATCAGCGCCTTCGAACTGCGCCCATACGCCCTGCTCATCTGCGCGCACGGCAACGGTTTTGGCCTGCAGCCAAATGTTCTCAAAGCGCCAGGCGTTTTTATTTTGCCATATTTTGACGAGATCCCTATCTGCCCCTTGCATCAAGCCGGGAAGCATCTCGACCACATCAATTTTGGTACCCAATCCAGCGTATACGGTAGCCATCTCCAGGCCAATAATACCCCCACCGATGACCAGCATACGCTCTGGAATGCTTTTTAGTTTCAATGCCCCGGTGGAATCAATGATGCGCTCATCCTCTGGCATGAAGGGCAAATGAATGGCGCGACTACCTGCTGCAATGATTGCCTGCCTGAAAGCAATTTTCTCGGTTTTGCCCTCGTGCTCAACGCGCAAATGATGGGCATCCTCAAAGGTACCAACCCCTTGCACAACACGCACCTTGCGGGCTTTGGCCATACCGGCCAGACCACGGGTCAGCTTTCCTATCACCGAATCTTTGAATGCCCGCATGGCATCCAAATCAATATCCGGGTCCTTGAAGCTGATGCCCTGCTCTTTCAGCTCCAATGCTGTCTCATAGGCAGAAATGGTATGTAAAAGGCTTTTGGAGGGAATACAACCAACATTGAGGCAAACTCCGCCCAAGGTGTCGTAACGCTCCACCAATACCACCTCCAGGCCCAGATCGGCTGCACGAAAAGCAGCTGAATACCCCCCTGGCCCCGCTCCGAGCACTACCAGATCCACCGCATCTGACGGTGCATCTGTTGGCGCAGCCGCCGCTGCTGTACTAGCGGCTGCGGGTTTAGCCTGCTCAGAGTGCCCGGGAGTGGTTTTCTCGACTGCCTCCTCATCCTGCGCAGACGGCTCGTCCTCACTGAGCTCAATCACAGCAATGGCATCGCCCGTGGATACCTTATCGCCCACCTGCACCAATAATTCGGTAATCTGGCCAGC
>DATGTB010000124.1:0-2467 GCA_035302065.1 Paenalcaligenes sp.
GCCAGAATCATTACAGGCTTTCCGCTGGCAGCTTGAGGAGCTGCGCGTCTCTTTGTTTGCGCAGGAGTTGCGAACCCCCCGTCCCGTATCAGCCAAGCGTCTAGAACGCGCCTGGGAGCGGGTACAAAAAGACTTGAATTAATCATCTACCATGAGCTCAACAGAAAATACCCCCGCCGTTGCCCCTTTTGTCCATCTTCGCAGTCATTCCGAGTATTCAGTCGTCGATGGCATCACTCGTATTTCGGTCATGGTGGACAAGGCCGTACAGTATCAGCAGCCCGCCTTGGCCATCACGGATTTAGCCAACCTGTTTGGCTTGGTTAAATTTTATAAGGCTACCCGCAAAGCCGGGATCAAACCCATTGTCGGGGTGGATATTTGGCTGGAAAATGAGGCTGACAGAAACAAACCACACCGGGCGCTATTGCTGGCTGAAAACTATGATGGGTATTTGGCCATTTGTCGTTTAATCAGTCAGGCCTGGCTGGATAATCAATATCGGGGCCGTGGTGAGGTCAAAAAGCAATGGCTGCTGGCCGAGGACAATCTCATTGTTTTGTCCGGGGGGCGCTCAGGAGATATCGGGCAGGCTTTGCTGACCGGCAATGCGGCTCAGGCCAAGCGACTGGCACAGGAGTGGGCGCAGGCTTTTCCGGACAGTTTTTTTATCGAATTGCAGCGGGCAGGTCATGAGGACGATGAGCCCTATGTACAGGCTGCCGTCAGTCTGGCGGGTGAGCTGGAGCTACCGGTAGTAGCAACCCATCCCATACAGTTTGCCGAGCCAGAGGACTACAGGGCGCATGAGGTGCGAGTCTGCATTGCCGAAGGCGAGTTGCTGGCCAACCCGCAGCGCGTGCGACGTTTTACCCCGCAGCAGTACTTTGTGGATTCTGTCACGATGCACGAGCGCTTTGCGGATATCCCCTCGGCCTTGGAAAACACCCTGACCATTGCGCAGCGCTGCAATGTGGCCTTAACCCTGGGCAAAGCCAAGTTGCCTGATTTTCCGACCCCGGATGGTATGAGTCTGGCAGACTATTTACGTGAGCAGGCGCAAAACGGGCTTGCTGAGCGCATGCAACTGCTATTTCCAGATGAGCAGGAGCGCAAGCAACACTATCCTGCCTATCTGGAGCGACTGCAAAGCGAGTGCAATACCATCATCGAGATGGGCTTTCCTGGGTATTTCCTCATCGTTGCGGACTTTATCAATTGGGGTAAAGAAAACGGCGTGCCGGTAGGGCCGGGGCGGGGCTCAGGGGCAGGATCGCTGGTTGCTTATAGTTTGGGCATCACGGATATTGACCCTTTGCGTTATGATCTGCTCTTTGAGCGCTTCCTCAATCCCGAGCGGGTTTCCATGCCTGACTTTGATATTGATTTTTGTCAGGATAACCGTGAGCGCGTCATAGATTATGTCAAAAAACGCTACGGCCAGCATGCGGTTAGTCAGATCTCCACCTTTGGCACCCTGGGGGCGAAGGCCGTAGTACGAGATGTGGGGCGGGTACTTGAGCTGCCCTACGGGCTGTGCGACACCCTGTCTAAAATGATCCCCTTTAATCCAGCAGATCCCTGGAGTCTGGAGCGCACGCTCAGTGAGGAGCCCAGCTTTAGAGAGCGCTACGAAAACGACGAGGAGGTACAAACCCTCATCGATTTGGCCAAGCCTTTGGAGGGGTTGGTGCGTAGTGTGGGTATGCACGCCGGGGGAGTGCTTATCGCGCCCGGAAAACTGACGGATTATTGTCCGTTATACCGGCAGCCTGATCTGGAGGCCAATGCGGTCTCCCAATATGACAAGGACGATGTCGAGGATATTGGCCTGGTCAAATTCGACTTTTTGGGCCTCAGGAATCTGACCATCCTGGATTGGGCTGTCAAGTTTGTGCATGAATTCAACCCGGATAAAAAGGAATTTAGCCTCGAGCAACTCGAACTTGATGATCCAGAGGTCTATGAGCTGCTTTCCGAGGGTAATACCACCGCGGTGTTCCAACTGGAATCCCGTGGGATGAAGGATTTGCTGCGTAACCTGCGGCCGAGCAATTTTGAGGACATCATCGCGATGCTCGCCTTGTATCGGCCCGGGCCGCTGGAATCGGGAATGGTCAATGACTTTGTCAACCGCAAACATGGTCGTGCCCAGGTGGATTATTTCCATAATGATCTGCGCCCCGTGCTTGAGAGCACCTATGGGGTGATTGTGTATCAGGAACAGGTCATGCTGATCTCGCAAATCATTGGTGGTTACTCCCTGGGTAGTGCGGATTTATTGCGTCGTGCCATGGGGCGTAAAGATCCCAAGGAGATGGCCGAGCACCGGCAGCTCTTTACCGAGGGCGCCAAGGAAAAAGGCTATGACCCGCGTTTGGCCACCAAGCTGTTTGACTTGATGGAGAAGTTTGCCGGCTATGGTTTTAACAAGAGTCATTCGGCAGCCTATGCCCTCATTGCCTAT
>DATGTB010000125.1:0-7144 GCA_035302065.1 Paenalcaligenes sp.
TGGGCACCATTTTGGATGAAATAGGCATCATTTTGCTGACCGTCCCGGTGTTTTTGCCCATTGTAAAGGCATTTGGTTTTGACGAAATCTGGTTTGGGGTGCTCTACGCCATCACTATTCAGACCGGCTATGTGAGCCCCCCGTTTGGCTATACGTTGTTTTATATCAAGGGCCCCTTGCCTGCGCATATCAGTATGGCCACCGTGTATCGTGGGGTGACTCCCTTTATGCTGCTACAGATTACAGGGTTGGTGATTTGTTTTGCCTTTCCTGATTTGGTGACCTGGTTACCCCGCCTGATGAGGAATTTTTGATTTCATGGGTTCGGTGATGCCGTTTGAAATAGAAAGGATAGATTATGAAGGTAGCAAAAAGTTCTCGTATTTCCGGGTTCCATGCGTTGAGCACTGAGGAGCGGTTGGCGCGGGTAGCCGGGTTTTGTGATTTGGACAAGGAGACCGTTGCGCAGCTACGCAAGTACGGCGATCTGGATGCCGAGCTCGCCAACCGTCTTATCGAAAATGTGATAGGCACGATCAGCCTGCCCGTGGGTATTGCGACCAATATGAAAATCGATGGGCAGGATGTATTGATCCCCATGGCGACCGAGGAGTCTTCGGTGGTGGCTGCAGTGTGTAATGCCGGCCGTCAATGTTATGACAACGGAGGTTTTGCAACCTCATCTACCGGGGCGCTGATGATTGCGCAGGTGCAGCTTACCCAGATCAGTGATCCACAGTATGCACGTCTGCAGATTTTGGAAAAAGAAGAGGAAATCAAACGCATTTGCGATGCCTGTGATCCTGTTTTGCTCGAGCATGGTGGGGGGCTGCAGTCCATCGAGGTGCGGGTTTTGACTACTGCAGCTGAGCCCATGGTCGTGCTGCATTTGGTCGTTGATGTCAAGGACGCAATGGGCGCCAATGCGGTGAACTCGATGGCCGAGGCAGTGGCTCCGTTTATTGAGCAATGGACGGGCGGGCAGGTGCTGCTGCGTATTTTATCTAACCTGGCAGATCGGCGTCTGGCCCGTGCCCGTGCGGTCTGGGGCCTCGATGCAATTGGGGGAGCCGCCGTACGTGACGGCATTATCAGTGCTTATCAGATGGCACAGGCTGATCCTTATCGGGCCACAACCCATAATAAGGGCATCATGAACGGGGTCAGTGCGGTGGTGCTGGCGACTGGCAACGACACTCGGGCCATTGAGGCTGGTGCGCATGCCTATGCGGTCAAGGATGGGCAGTATGGGAGTTTGACCCATTGGGAGGTCACCGCTCAAGGGGATTTGGCCGGGAGCATCGAGTTGCCCATGGCGGTAGGGATTATTGGCGGCGCGACACGTTTGCATCCGACGGCGCAGGCCTGTTTAAAGATTTTGGCGGTGGATAGTGCTGATCGTTTGATGCGCATCATCGCTGCGGTGGGGCTAGCGCAAAATTTCTCGGCCCTAAAGGCTTTGGCAACTACGGGGATTCAAAAAGGACATATGGCTCTGCATGCGCAAAATATTGCCATGCTGGCCGGAGCACAGGGTGAGGAAATTGCTCGGGTGGCTGAGCGCATGGTGCAATCAGAAACAGTGCGCATCGATGTGGCCCAGCAGATATTAAACAAGTTGCGTCAGGAAACGTAGCCATTAAAAAAACCCCCTGCAATTATTCAGGGGGTAGACGGCGTCAAATTATTTGATGATTCGCAGATGCGGGGCGCGCTCAGAGGATTTTTCGGAGCGCGTTTTTTCATCTGCTTCAGCCGCCGGAGCGGCCTCATCGCGGCCAGCTCCCGATGGGGATTGCTCGTCAGCAGGATAGGGCGCTGACTCGGATACCTCGAAGCCCATGCCGGTGCCGGTTTCCCGGGCAAAGATACCGGATACTGCCGCTACCGGGATGAATAAATCCTCTACCACGCCATTGAAGCGGGCCTGAAACTCAATATAGTCATTACCTATTTCCAGGCCATTAGTCGACAGATAGCTGATATTGAGAGTGATTTTGCCATCCTGCACAAAGTCCATGGGTACGACGGTATTTTCGTCGACATTGACGACAATATGCGGTGTGTATCCGCTGTCGGTACACCAGTCATGCAGGGCGCGGATCAAATAGGGCTTGGTAGATAGTTCAGTCATGGTTATCGACGCATCACTTTTTCTGATGGGGTCAAGGCCTCGATAAATGCAGGCCGCGAAAATACCCGCTCAGCATATTTTTGCAAGGGCGCAGCGCTTTTTGGCAGCTCTATACCGTAATGGTCCAGACGCCACAACAGAGGCGCCAGAGCCACGTCGATCATGCTGAACTCATCGCCGAGCAGGTATTTATTTTTAACGAGCATGGGCGCCAACTGTGAGAGACGGTTACGTAATTCTTTGCGGGCCTGGTCCTGAGTCTGCGCCGGCGTCTCATTTCTGTCCTCGAGTACGAGAACATGGCTAAAGAGCTCACGCTCAAAGTTGAACAGGAACAGTCTCGTGCGTGCCCGCATGGTCGGGTCGGCAGGCATGAGCTGTGGATGAGGAAAACGCTCATCAATGTATTCATTGATGATGTTGGATTCGTACAGAATGAGGTCGCGCTCCTCTAAAATGGGAACCTCACCATATGGGTTCATGACATAAATGTCCTCGGGTTTATTGTAGAGGTCAATGTCACGAATCTCAAAGTCCATGCCTTTTTCGTGTAATACAAAGCGGCAGCGCTGTGAAAAAGGGCAGGTAGTACCAGAATAAAGCACCATCATAGTTTATGCTTCCAATTTATAGAAATAAAGAGAGAGCCGGGAGGCTCAGCTGACAGGAACACCCTGCAAATCAATGTTTGCAGGGTGTGGTGCACGTGCAGTCGCTATTTGACGTCTTTCCAGTAGGCCTTGTCCAGACGCCAGGCGACGAAAAAGAAGATGAGCAGCAGTATCAGGACCGCCGTTCCAATACGTTTGCGCTCAGTTTGGTAGGGCTCGGCCATCCAGCCCAGGAAATTGCTCAGGTCGGCAATATCCTTGTCAAAACGAGCCTGCTGCTCGGCATTGACCGGAGTGATTTTGACCGTGGCGGATTTTTTGGCGTTAGCGCCACTGACCGACTCGGTTTGTACATCCCAGAAACCGTACTCATCGAGCAGCGTGGTGGTTTTAACCCACTCACCGGCGTCGTTTTGCTCGACCTTGACGCTTTCCAGCCGGGTGGGCCCTTGGGACTCCCACATCACGTGCGGCATGGCCACCATAGGGTAGACCAGATTGTTCCAGCCCGTGATTTGGTTTTGGTCGCGGTAGAAACTACGCAAATAGGTGTAGAGGTAATCCACACCATTAGGGCCAAAACTGGTGGCACGGGAACGTGCAATGACAGATAAGTCGGGTGGTGTGGTACCAAACCATTTTTTACCATCCTCGGGGTCCATTGCGACGGTCATGTAAGAACCGATATCATCGCTGGTAAAGAGGAGGTTTTTGCGGATTTCCTCCTCGGTCAGGCCGATATCGGTGAGCTTGTTGTACATCATCGCGTCCGCGCTATGACAGTTCAAGCAGTAGTTGACGAATTGCTTGGCCCCATTTTGTAATGCGGCCATGTCATTAATCAGATCGGGCGCTTTTTCGGTTGGATAGTCATCCATAAACGCCAGTGCTGGACTGCTAATACTGAAGACTAGGGCGAGCGCTCCAAGGGCTTTTTTAATCATGTTAGATCCGTATCGTGAATAAGTTTTAACGGGCGCGGAAATTAATGCGCTCGGGTACAGGCTTAAACTTACCCATGCGTGACCAAGCGGGCATCAACAAGAAAAACGCCAAGTAGATGACCGTGCCAATTTGGCTCAGCAGGTTGTATAGATCATTGGGGGGCTCGGTACCCAAGTAACCTAGCATGAGGAAATTAATGATAAAGATGGCAAATAACAGCTTGTGCCAGCCTGGACGATAACGAATGGATTTCACGGGACTGGTATCCAGCCAGGGCAGGAAGAAGAGAATCACCACTGCGCCACCCATGACGACCACACCCCAGAATTTGGCATCAAACACGCGGAATGCAACGGCCACAGCAATCAGGATGATGACATTGAGCATGCGCCACTGTATGCGTATGCGGCCATTGAACAACAGAGCCAGGGCAGCAATAGCGGCCCCAATTACCATGATCCAGGTGAAATCATCGGTGGTTGCACGCAGCATGGAATAAAAAGGAGTGAAATACCATACTGGGGCAATATGCTCGGGCGTTGCCATGGGGTCAGCCGGGATGAAGTTGTTGTACTCCAGGAAATAACCGGCCATCTCCGGGGCAAAGAACATAATGGCTGCAAAGACGATGAGAAATCCTGCCACACCCAGTAGATCGTGCACCGAATAGTAGGGGTGGAAAGGAATCCCGTCAACGGGGTGGCCGTGCTCGTCCTTGGGGCCGTCCTTGATTTCTACGCCGTCCGGGTTGTTGGAGCCCACCTCATGCAAGGCAATCAGGTGCGCTACGACCAAGGCGATTAACACCAGGGGAATGGCAATTACGTGGAAGGCAAAGAAACGGTTGAGCGTGGCATCGGAAACCACATAGTCACCGCGAATCCAGATGGCGAGCTCAGGACCGATAAAGGGAATGGCTGAAAACAGGTTCACAATTACCTGTGCCCCCCAGTAGGACATCTGTCCCCAGGGCAGGAGATAGCCAAAGAAAGCCTCTGCCATCAGGCACAGGAAAATGGCCACACCAAAGATCCAGACCAGCTCGCGCGGCTTGCGATAAGAGCCGTAAAAGAGCCCACGCAGCATATGCAGGTAGACGACGACAAAGAACATCGATGCGCCGGTAGAGTGCATATAGCGGATAATCCACCCGCCCGGGACCTCGCGCATGATGAACTCCACCGAGGCAAAGGCCAGCTCGGCATCGGGTTTGTAGTTCATCACCAGAAAGATGCCGGTCACAATCTGTATGACGAGCACCAGCAAGGATAGGGAGCCGAAAAAATACCAAAAGTTGAAGTTTTTCGGCGCGTAGTACTCTGACATATGCTCTTTGAAGAGGGAAGTCAGCGGAAAACGCCTGTCTATCCACCCCAAGAGTCCTGTCGTTTCAACTGTTTTCTCGCCAGCCATGAAAACGGTTCCTTTTATTGAGTGAAAGCAAAAATTATTGTGATAAAGGATTAAGCCTCGTCAGGCGCCACACCAACAACCAGGCGGGTGCCGTCGGCCGATACGTGGTAAGGAGGAATCTCCAGATTATCAGGGGCGGGCTTGTTGGCAAATACCCGGCCAGCCAAATCAAAGGTCGACCCGTGACAGGGGCAGAAAAACCCCCCTGCCCAATCTGAGGGCAGTCCAGGTTGGGCACCCGGCGTAAAGCGCGGGGTAGGCACACAACCCAGGTGGGTACAGATGGCGATACAGACAAAATACTCGGGTACGATCGAGCGCCATTCGTTTTGAGCGTAATCGGGCGTAAAGCCGGGCCGGTTGGAGAATGGGTCAGCCAGCTGATTATTGAGCGGCTCCAGTGACGCTAACTGAGCCTCGGTGCGGTGCATGACCCAGATGGGGTTGCCGCGCCACTCGACCGTGCGCATCTCGCCCGGGGCAATGGTAGTAAGGTCGACCTCGACGGGGGCACCAGCTGCCCTGGCACTCGCTGAAGGAGCAAAAGAACCGACAAAGGGGACAGCGGTAGCGACGCCAGTAACACCACCTACAGCACAAGCGGTGGTGACCCAAAAACGGCGCGATGGGTCAGATGGAAGGATAGATTTCTTTTCCGCTCCGTTTTTTTTGGGATGTGCCGTTGATTGACTCATTCTATTATCCTTAAATTAACCCTGTCGGGTTTGACTGCAATTGCTTAACGATTTGTTGGGTAATCAGATAGAACTCTGTGTATTCTATCTGTAGCGCAAAATCAAAGAATGTGATTTGATTAACAACAAGCTATTATAGCGCTATCTGGGCGTTATGGATTCTTATGAGGTTAGGACATGAGTAAAACATCTGGTTTTTTAAACGAATTTCGCGAGTTTGCCGTACGGGGCAACATGATTGACCTTGCCGTCGGGGTCATTATAGGAGGTGCCTTTGGCAAGATTATCGACTCGCTGGTTAACGATATCATTATGCCGCTCATTAGCTTCATTTTGGGCGGCGAGGTGGATTTTGCGAATTATTTTACCGTCTTGCGTACACCTGCGGACTTTAGCGGCCCTTATACGCTCGAGGAACTCAGTGCTGCCGGGGCAGTTGTCTTCGCATGGGGACATTTTATCACTATCCTCATCAATTTCATCCTTTTGGCTTTTGTGGTCTTTTTGATGATCAAAGGCATTAACCGCATGCGTCGCACTCTGGAGCGCCAGGAGCAGGAGCAGGTTGCCGAGGAAACCCCGCCGCCGCCTGCTGAGGAGGTGGTCTTGTTGCGTGAAATCAGGGACGCACTGAAAAAATGAAATCGGGCGGGGCGCAGCTGCGCCCCGTGGTGGGCAGGCTTAAAAGGGGTTGTCGATATCGATGAACTCGACCTGCACGGGGAATTGCTGTGCAATATGCTCGCCCAGGGCTTTGACGCCGTAACGCTCGGTCGCATGATGCCCGGCCGCCATAAAGGCGGTATCCGTTTCCTGTGCATAGTGAAATGAGTGCTCAGAGGCCTCGCCGGTCAGATAGAGATCGACCCCTGCCTCGATGGCAGTTGGCATAAAGCCCTGGGCTCCACCTGTGCACCAGGCAACGGAGCTGATTTTTTGTTGCGGGTTGCCAACAAAGGTGGGCTTTCTTTGTAAAGCTTGGTGAACCTGCCCGGCAAACTCCTGCAGGCTCAGTGGCTGGGGCAGGTGGCCGAGCTGGATGAGGTTTTGGGGACCGACGCGCAGGAGATTGCCCTCGTCATCACGGTCGGGCTCCAATCCCAGCACGTGGCCCAGTTGTGTGTTGTTGCCATAGACCGGGTGACCATCCAGAGGGAGATGATAGGCAAAGATATTGAGCTGGTGGGCCAGGGCCAGTGCAATGCGCTGATGTTTCATGCCCACGATGCAGGGATCCTCATTTTTCCAGAACCAGCCGTGATGTACGAGCAGGGTATCGGCACCACGCTCTATGGCGGCTTTAATGAGGGCCAGGGAGGCCGTGACCCCGGTGACGATATGCCGGA
>DATGTB010000126.1:0-8154 GCA_035302065.1 Paenalcaligenes sp.
CATACGGGCCATCACCGTTGCCGAGGCATCATTAAAGGTGATGAACAAGGTCGGCCACTGCTGTGCGACAGACGCCTCATTGCGCAGCCCCAAACGCAGGACATAGCGATACTCGGCCGCCTCCTCGGCAGTATTCACACTCTCCTCAAGAGACAGCCGGCTGTAAATGATATCAATAGCCGCAATCTCCCGCAGATACGGGACTTTGCAGCCCAGCTGGGCACACATGGACTGCAATGCAGGTCGGGTAAAAGGGGCATAAAGGGCGATCTGGGCCCTAAAGACGTAGGCCAGCTGTGCGATAGCAAGCACGACCAAAATCAATAAGAGCAGGCGCATGAGCAAGCCCCTGAGGGATTGCCAAAACCCCGGCTCCTGTGCGGGACTGATTTTGCGCTCCCGATACAATGGGGCAGAAGGCACGGGCACCCGATAGGGGCGCACTTGCGGTGCCCCCTCAACCCGGGGTGTGGGCGTCTGCGTGATTGGTGTGAGCGGATCTATCACGGGCTCAGGATCAAACGACTCATCGAGCTCAAAAGCATCCGGATCGAAAACGATGGGCTCATCGTGATCCGCTGGCACAGGAATATCGGCCCCTATTGTTGGCTCAACGGTTTTTTCCACCTGTGGCAGCTGTGCCTCGGGGACAAGCTGCTCCGAGCCATCCACTATTGACTCATAGCCATCAAAAATATGGGCACAGTGCACACAGCGCACCAGCCCCTTGCGTCGCTGCAGCTCGCTGGCGCTGACATCAAAACGGGTCTGACAATGAGGGCATTGAGTGGTTAGGCTTATCATAGGGCGGCACTATATTTAATCGCCGGCAGCTGCATCCCCGGATTGCTGACCGACCAGGCATACCCAGCCCTCACGCTCACGCCACGCCTTGATGGGCAAAAGGTCTGCATAGGCCTGCTGCATTTCCTCGGTCTGCCAGGCCAGGATACCTGACATGACCAGCACGCCACCAGGTTTGAGATAAGAACATAACAAAGGCGCCAACACCTTAAGCGGATTGGAAAGGATGTTGGCCACCACCACATCATATTGCCTTTTGGGCAGGTCATCAGAATGCATCAGGCGAATACGCACCGAGTTGGTGCGGGCATTGGCCTTGGCCGCAAAAACCGCCTGATGGTCGATATCAACCCCATCTACCTGATTGGCGCCCAGTTTTTTGGCCGCAATGGACAAAATCCCCGAGCCACAACCATAATCCAGCACATCCTGACCAGGGCGCAGGTATTTGGAAAGCCACTCCAAGCATAAATGGGTGGTTGGATGGCTACCCGTTCCAAAGGCAAGCCCAGGATCCAGCTCGACCATGACCTGGTCTTTTTTCAGTATGACATCGGTCAACACCTCCTCGCGACGCCAGCTAGGCACGATCATGATGCGGTCATTGATATTGATGGGACCAAACTGGGCCTGTACGTGCCGAACCCAATCTTCGTCGGGGACTCGCCGCAATTCCCAGTCCGCCGGGCCAGCGTCCAGGACCTCAACCTCCTTGAGGTAATCAATCAACTCATATTCATTCAGATCATCGGGCAAAATAGCCACTACGCGGTTACGACGCCAGGCCAGCACCTCGGGCTCAACGCCAGGCTCCCCATACAAGGGGTGCTCATCGATGGTGTTTTCCTCAGCATCCTCGACACTGACAGACAACACCCCAAAATCCAGCAACGCCTCAGCCAGCTCCTCAGCTTGATCCTGGGCACAAAAAAGAACCATTTCGCGCATGCATTCTCCAAAAAAAGAAAACAGGGTGCGCGCCCTGTTTTCAGCATTAACTTTTGCCGCTTGCCTGGGCAAGCCGGTCCTCAAGGTAGTGAATACACACTGCTCCTTTTTTGAAACCGGCATCCTGCATCAAATCCCGATGCAGGGCAATATTAGTATATACCCCTTCGACTATCATCTCGGACAACGCAATATCCATCCGCGCAATGGCCTGCTCACGAGTCTCGCCATAAGTAATTAACTTGGCAATCATGGAGTCATAAAAAGGTGGCACGGTGTAGCCGGCAAAAACGTGGGAGTCCAAACGCACACCAGGTCCTCCCGGTGTATGCCACTGCGTGATGCGGCCCGGGCTGGGGATAAAACGGTAGGGGTCCTCGGCATTGATGCGGCACTCGATGGCATGACCCCGAAACCGCACATCGCGCTGGCGGATGCCCAGCTTTTGGCCGGCGGCAATCTTGATCTGCTCCTGCACGAGGTCCAGGCCGGTAATCATCTCGGTAATTGTGTGCTCTACCTGGATACGGGTGTTCATTTCGATGAAATAAAACTCGCCCCCCTCATAGAGGAACTCAAAGGTGCCAGCGCCTCGGTATCCCAGCTTGCGACATGCCTGTACGCAGCGCTCGCTGATTTTTTCCACCTGCTTGCGGGGAATATCGGGTGCAGGCGCCTCCTCGATGATCTTTTGGTGGCGCCTTTGCATCGAGCAGTCTCGCTCACCCAGCCAAATGGCATGGCCATGCTCATCGGCCAATATCTGTATTTCTATGTGTCGCGGGTTGGCGAGGTATTTCTCCATATAGACATCAGGATTGCCAAAAGCAACCTCGGCCTCGGCTCGTGTGGTTGCCACGGCGGTCAATAAGGCACCCTCGGTATGGACTACCCGCATTCCCCGACCACCGCCCCCGCCTGTGGCCTTGACGATGACGGGATAACCGATATCACGGGCAATACGCAGGATCTCATCCGGGTCCTCGGGCAAGGCGCCCTCAGAACCAGGCACCACGGGCACCTTGGCCTCTACCATGGTCTTTTTGGCTGTGACCTTGTCCCCCATCAGGCGGATGGTCTCGGGTCGTGGCCCAATAAAGACAAAACCACTTTTCTCTACTCGCTCGGCAAAATCAGCACTCTCGGCCAAAAACCCGTACCCCGGATGAATCGCCTCTGCATCAGTGACCTCGGCAGCGGCAATAATGGCCGGCATATTGAGGTAGCTATCCTTGACCGAGGCCGGTCCGATACAGACCGACTCATCTGCCAGACGTACGTATTTGGCCTCTCGATCCGCCTCGGAATGCACGACAACGGTCTTGATACCCAACTCTCGACAAGCACGCTGAATGCGTAAAGCAATCTCACCTCGGTTGGCGATTAGTATTTTTTCAAACATAGCGTTAGCCAATCACAAACAGGGGTTGACCATACTCAACAGGCTCGCCATTTTCTACCATCACCGCCTTGATGACGCCGGCCCTGTCCGCCTCGATCTCATTGAGCAGCTTCATCGCCTCGATGATACACAACACATCCCCCTCATTGACCTGTTGCCCGACCTCGACAAAGGGGGCTGCACCCGGATTGGGGGCACGATAAAAAGTACCTACCATGGGAGCAGGAACACTATGCCCTTCGGGGGTTTCCTGCTCGGGTTCTGCAGCCTGTCCGGCCTGCGGCTGCGCCGCCGCAGGAGCGACCACCGTCTCGACGGGCGGGGCCGCATAAACGGTTTGCTGTGGGGGAGTAGGAGGCGTTTTGACAATACGGACTTTGCCGTCCCCTTCTGTAACCTCAAGTTCAGAAATGTCTGATTCGGCAACCAAATCGATTAAGGTTTTAAGTTTTCTAAGATCCATGCATGCATCCTGAATCGTTTTTGCTCAACAGAGCAGATAAACGCAACTAGTTAATTCAATGGGATCAAGCGCGACACTGCGCCAGGGCGTACCGCATCGCAGCCTCGTAGCCATATGCTCCGAGCCCAACTATAACGCCTTGGGCGATGGCCGACAAATGGGATTCATGCCGAAACGGTTCGCGCTGATAAACATTTGACAAATGAACCTCAACGAAAGGAATCGCAACCCCGGCCAAGGCATCACGAATCGCAATACTCGTATGAGTATAAGCTCCTGCGTTGATAATGATGTAGTTTATTGACTTTTGACCTGCCCAGTGTATCCGGTCAACCAGGGCGCCCTCGCTGTTACTCTGATAACAATGACACTGCACCTCGTGCTCATGGGCCAAATCCCGCACACGCTGATTGATGTCATCAAGGGTGACAGAACCATATACCTCGGGCTCACGCTGGCCAAGCAAATTCAAATTGGGGCCGTGTAATACGAGTATTTCTTTCGCCATGGCTGATTAAAGACCTGAATCAATAGATGGCATTTTTACGCCAAATTGCAGCATTTGTCTATCTATTTACCCTACATCCGCATGTTTTCCCCAAAAATCAGGGATCTGTCCCTAATATACAGGGAAATGTCCGACTTACAGTAACTTTTCTATGGACTGAACCAACTGATCTGGATCGATCTGCCCCAACACCTGATCCTGCTGTTGCCCCTGCGGGTCAAATAACACGGTAAAAGGCAGGCCGCCTTTGCTATTACCCAGCGTGCGCATCAGCTCCACCCCTGAATAGCCGGGAATGAGCAACTCATAGCGAACCGGCGTATGCTCTAAAAACTTGTCCACATTGCGCCGTGTATCAATGGCCAGCCCCAAAAACTGCACCTGTGGAAAGGATTGGCTGAGGCGATCCAGATCAGGCATCTCCTCCACACAGGGAGGGCACCAGGAGGCCCAGAAATTAACCACCAGGGGCTGTCCACGATAGTGTGCCAATGCGCTCATCTGCCCTTTTAAATCCGGCAGCTCCAGCTCGAAAAATGAGGACTCGTCCGCCTGCACCACAGGCCATCCCAAAAAAGGCAGGAGCCCGGTAGCCAACCCCGCTTGCTGTATAAATCGTCTTCTATTCATAATTTAGTTGGTCTGCACATTTGCTTTTAAGTTTCCATGCATTATCATCAACCCTGCATAGTCTTGTGAGCATAATCGTCGGGGATGCGGCATGCATATTCATATTTTAGGTATTTGTGGCACGTTCATGGGAGGACTTGCCCTCATTGCCCGTTCGGCGGGCTTTCGGGTGACCGGCTGTGATGAGGGGGTCTACCCGCCCATGAGCACCCAGCTCAAGGAACAAGGCATCGAGCTCATCGAGGGCTTTGACACCGGGCAGCTCAAACTCAACCCCGATTTGTTCATCATCGGCAATGTGGTCAGCCGTGGCAACCCCCTGATGGAGGCTATCCTGGATCAGGGCCTGCCCTATACCTCCGGCCCGCAGTGGCTCGGCGAACATGTGCTGCGCAAGCAGCACGTGCTGGCAGTTGCCGGCACACATGGCAAAACCACCACCTCGTCCATGTTGGCCTGGATTTTACAACAGGCGGGCCTGGATCCCAATTTCCTTATTGGCGGGGTTGCTCCGGATTTGCAGGTATCCGCCCGTTATCAGCCCCAAAGCAAATATTTTGTCATTGAGGCGGATGAATATGACACGGCTTTTTTTGATAAGCGCTCCAAATTTGTGCATTACCATGCCCGCACGGCCATTTTAAATAATCTGGAATTTGATCATGCGGATATTTTCCCGGATCTCGCAGCCATAGAAACACAGTTTCACCATTTTGTCCGCACCCTCCCGCAAAGTGGTACGCTCATACGGCCAGCCGACAGCCCGGCCCTGGATCGGGTCATTGAGCAGGGCTGTTGGACACCTATTGAGTTTTTGAATGCCCGATCTGGCTGGCGCAGCGAATGGCGGGCAGTAGATGAGCTGGCCATCCTGCATGACGAGGTAGAGGTGGGCCGTCTACAGTGGCAACTACGGGGGGAGCATAACGCCCAAAATGCGCTGGCGGCGATTGTTGGCAGCCAGGCGGTGGGCGTGGACGTGCCAACTGCTTGCGCAGCCTTGAGTACCTTTCAGGGGATTAAGCGGCGCATGGAGCTGCGTGCTACAGTCAATGATATTCATTTATATGATGATTTTGCCCACCACCCAACCGCCATTACAACGACGCTGCAAGGCGCCCGTAGTCTGATGCCCCCACACAGCCCAACCGGACGTCTCATCGCTGTGCTGGAGCCGCGTTCTAATACGATGCGCGATGGGGTCCTGGTGGAAGATTTGCCCGCTGCACTGGATCATGCGGATTTGGCCTTTTGCTATCAGGAAACCCGCGGCCAACGCGCACTCAAATGGGATCCGGGGACGGTCTTTGCCCCACTCGGCCAGAAAATGCAAATCAGTGATGATATTGCGCAACTGGCTCAGATGGTTGCCCAAACGGCCCGGCCAAAAGACATTATCATAGTGATGAGTAATGGCCATTTTGGCAATATCCATGAGCGCATCATTCAAGCCCTCGAGGCACGCTTTACGCACTAAAACCTATGATTTTATATTTACACGGCTTTCGTTCCTCTCCCGACTCCTACAAGGCCCGGCTCATGCATGAGTCTTTACAGGCGCTTGAACTGCAAGACCGCTGGCACTGCCCACAACTATCAACCCAGCCCCGACGTGCGATACAGGAGTGCATGCAATTGATCACGCAGCAGCTTGGCGCCGACGAGCCCCTGGCCATTGTCGGTTCTTCCCTGGGCGGGTTCTATGCAACCTATCTGGCCGAGCAATGGCCCAACGCCCGGGCAGTTGTCCTCAACCCGGTCGTTAATGCAGCCCGACAACTGGCCAACTACGTAGGCACGCTAACCAACTATCATAGCAATGAATCCTTTGAATTCACGTTGGATGATGTGCGCAGCCTTGAGGAGTTGGCCGTAACTGCCATTACACGGCCCGAGCGCTATTTCTTGCTGGCTGCCACTGGCGATGAATTGCTGGATTGGCGGGAGATGGCGGCACATTATGAGGGGGCCAAACAACATATTATTTCTGGCAGTGACCATGGGCTAAGTGATTTTGCCGACTATTTGCCTGAGGTGCTGAGTTTTATTGACCCAAGGTAATTTCCTATGTACGTTCTTTACGAAGATAAAAACCAGTTCAAGGCAGAAAAGGTGTTATCTACTGCTGAACGCAGCCTGCAGGTTGAGGCTGCCAACGGGCGGCGCAGCAAAATCCGCAAGGATCGCGTGTTTCTCGAGTTTGATCGTCCGGCCCCGGACTCCCTGCTCGAGCAGGCGCAGGCGCTGGCTCAAGAGGTGGATATTGACTTTGTCTGGCAGTGCGCTCCAGAGGAAAGCTTTTCAGCGGCTGACTTTGCCGCAGATTACTTTGGCACTGAACACCCTGATACCATCCAAAAGGCTGCGTTGATCTTTGCCCTGCATGAGGTGCCGCATTATTTTCATCGTCGCGGTGCCGGTCAATACCGAGCTGCCCCCGAGGAAACACTGCAAGCTGCGCTGGCCGCTATCGAGCGTCGCCAGCAGGAGGAGGCCCGTCAACAGGTACTGACCGAGGCCATGCTCAGGGGCGAGTTGCCCGAGGAAATCGCCGCCATGGCTGAGGATCTTTTGCTCAAGCCAGATAAAAACAGCACCGAATGGAAAGCCTTTCAGGCAGTGTTGGAAACCAAAAAATGCAGCCCCGAAACCTTGCTGCTCGAGCTCAATGCCTGGTCGAGCCCGCTTGCGCTGCATCGACAACGGTTTTTTCTGCAGTATTTCCCCAAAGGCACTACGGTCACCGAGCCGGTGCCTGATTTCAAGGTGGATCTGGAGCAGTACCCCGAGGCGCAGGTAACCGCCTACTCCATCGATGATGCGGGCACTACCGAGATTGATGATGCCTTTTCTGTGACTCGCATTGACGAGCAGACCACCTGCGTGGGCATTCATATTGCCATTCCGGCCTTGGCCATCACTCGTGACTCTCGCTGGGATGAGCTGGCTCGGGCCCGCATGGCCACGGTCTATATGCCCGGGGAAAAAATCCCCATGCTGCCCGATGCCCTGGTCGAACAGTTTTCACTGCTTGAACAACAGTGGCGGCCCACCCTGTCCTTGTATGTCACCCTTGATGTGCACACCGGAGAGGTCAAGGCGCAGGACACCCGGATAGAAAAGATAAAGGTAGAGAAGAACCTCCGCCTCGAGGAGCTAAGCCCGGCTATCAGTGCGGCACTGCTTGATGATCCTGAGGCCGAGATTCCCTATGCGGACTTTTTGCGCCCCCTGTGGCAGCTGGCGCAGCACTTGCGTAAACAACGCGAGGAAACCCGTGGTTGGCCCGAGGGACCGGGCCGCCCGGAGTTTTCCTTTCACCTGGAAGGACCGGCAGATGATCCCGACAGCGTGGTGCAGCTCATTGCCCGGGACCGTAATGCCCCCTTGGGCATCCTG
>DATGTB010000127.1:0-2576 GCA_035302065.1 Paenalcaligenes sp.
GCGCAAGGAGGGGATCGCCGCCCAGGCCGTGGTTTTGCTGCAGCGTCCGGCCTAGAGCTTTTTGGTTGCTTTGGCGCGCGGCAGGATAATCTGGGCGCACAGTCCCTTTTTGTTTTGCGGGGCGAGCAGTCTGAGTTCGCCGCCAACCTGTCGCAGCAGGCGCTCCACGATAGCTAGCCCCAGTCCGGCCCCACTGACTCCGGTGCGCGCAGCCTCGCCCCGTGAGAAAGGTCGCAGCAGGCGCTGGATCTCATGGGCGGCTATACCCGGGCCCTGATCCGAGATTTCAATCTGGATTTGATTGCCCGTCTGGTAGGCTTTCAAGTGAATATGCGCCTGTTGCTCCTCAGGGCTGCGGCCGTAGCGGCGGGCGTTTTCTATCAGGTTGATGACAATGCGCTTGAGATCGTGGGCGGCGATTTTAGCCCATAGATCGGGGCTGATATCTGCGGTCAGCTCATCGCCCAAGCTTTTGGTGTGAGGATGCTCCCTTTCGTATATATCCTGCAGGATGGAGCTGATCTCAATCCCCTCCTCGGGGGCATGCTGGGCCGGCCGGGCGTACTCCATGAGTTGCTCGATGCTGTGGTTAATTTGAGCCAGGTCCTCATCAATGGCTTGACGAGCCTCATCGCTCATCTGACTCATTTCCACCTCGAGTCGCATGCGGGCCAGCGGGGTACGTAAATCATGGGAAATCCCTGCCAGCATGATTTCCCGATCAGCCTCCGCCTGCTGAATATCACGCACCATGCGGTTAAAGGCAATATTCATGTCACGAATTTCGGCCGGCCCGCGTTCAGGCAGGATCATCGGGGTTTCCCCTCGTGATACCTCATGGGCTACCTGAGCCAGCTGCGCCAGCGGTCTGTTGACAAAGCGCACACTGACCCATGCACCTACCAGGGCCAGCACCAGTGCCGTCCCCGTCCAGCCAAGCCATTCCGGGCCGGTGGTCAGGCTGAGCTGCTCCCGGCTAAAGACCATCCAGAACTTTTCCACTCCGAGCTCAAAGGAAACCCAGATACCTGGCAGGTCATTGACAGACCACATGACCAAGGTGTTGCTGCCAAGGTTTTTACGGATCTCATCGGCCACATGTTGCCAATAATCGGTGCGCGGCAGGGGCTCCAGAATGTCATCTGCAGCGCGTGGCTGCACACGCAGTCCTTCTTTGGTCGCCAAATCCAGCAATAACTCGGGTCGGCGCTCATCCGGGGCGTATTGGATGGCTGCCTTGGTGATACTCACCGACGAAGTCACCCGCAGGGCCATTTGATGGGCTCGCGGGCCTTCTTCCATACTGTAAAAAACCTGCAACCAGGCGCCCAGACTAACGAGCATGAGGAGGGCCAACAGCAGAAACGAACGCGAAAACAGGCCGAGTTTTATCGGCCTGTCCTTTTTTTTGGGCGCTAGTTCTCGTTTTAAACTGCCATGTGGTGTGCTCATGAAAAAGACAGTGTGTTAGTGACCACCATCGGGGATGAATACATAACCCAAGCCCCAGACCGTTTGTATGAAAACCGGTTTGGAGGGGTTGGGCTCGATGAGCTTGCGCAGGCGTGATATTTGTACATCCAGGCTGCGATCAAAGGCCTCATACTCGCGTCCCCGTGCCAATTCCATCAGCTTATCACGAGAAAGCGGGATTTTGGGATGGCGGGCAAACACCTTGAGTACTGAAAACTCACCCGTAGTGATGGGGATGGTTTCCCCGTTTTTAGTCAGGGTACGGGTTGACAGATTGAGCATGTAAGGGCCAAACTCTACGGACTCGTTGTCCTGGCTGGGCGCACCCGGATGCTCGTCACTGCCGCGGCGACGCAAGATGGCGTTAACACGAGCCAATAGCTCGCGTGGATTAAAGGGTTTGACCAGATAATCATCAGCGCCCATCTCCAGACCCACAATACGGTCGATTTCCTCGGCCTTGGCAGTCAGCATGATGATGGGGGTATTGTCGTGACCGCCGCGCAGGCGCCGACAAATGGATAGGCCATCCTCGCCAGGTAGCATGATATCCAGCACCAGCAGGTCAAAATGCTCGCGTTGCCAGAGTTTGGTCATCTCTTTGCCATCCTCGGCCACGAACACATTAAAGCCTTGTTCACTTAGATACCGGCGCAATAAATCGCGCAGGCGTGGGTCGTCGTCAACGACCAGAATCTTGCGGGGGGTATGGTTTTGTGTATTCATGCTTTAAATGTAACAAGCAAAAAGTATGACGACCAGCGCTGTATTAAACTTTTACAAATGATTCGGTTAGGCAACTTTTCCCGGGCCTGGGCACAATTGCTTACATTTGGCATCCTGAGCCTAATTATAGATTATGATGTGGATTGAGTCGTTAAGTTTAGAGAGAATATGGAAAAAATTTGCATTCTCGCTATTGAATCATCAACCCCGACTTTGGGTGTGGGCCTGATTGTTGTAGATAGCAGTGGCCATGAGCTTTATTACCAGCGTTTGCACGAGGGCAGTAGCCAGCACGCCGAGCATGTGCTGCCGCTGCTTGATGAGTTGCTTGCCGAGGCGGGTATTGAGCGCAACCGGCTCAGTGCCGTTGCTTTTGG
>DATGTB010000128.1:0-4593 GCA_035302065.1 Paenalcaligenes sp.
GAAATTCTCCCGCGCCAACTCATCAATACGTGCATTACGCGTCAGGCCCGCGCGCTCAAGTTGCAGGCGACGCCACTGCACATCAAGCTCCTGCGCCTGCTCGCGCAAATGCTCCATCTGCACATAAAGATCCCGTGCATGATAACGCGTACCAATCAATAAAAAACCAGTAAAGAAAACAAAAAGCACCAGCATGACTGTTGTTCTTATCATGGCTATCTCCCACGGCGGGCATAGGAGTGTCCCGATTGCTCGTAATATTCAGCCACCTGCTGCCAATCTCTTTGCCAATGCTCATCGAGGGGCTTGTCGGTACGCTCGGCAACGCGCAAAACCGCAGACCGCGCCCGCGGATTATCGCTGCGCTCCTGCTTGGTCGGAAAAACCCGCCCAAGGCTTTTGAGCCAGGGCTGGGGCAGCTGATCCTGAGTCAGGGGCAGATGGGCGACCGCAGCCTCAGGGCGCGCGCCCGTGGCAATGAATCTTTTGACCATGCGATCTTCGATGGAATGAAAGCTAATCACCGCCAAACGCCCACCCGGCCTGAGTAGCTGCAGGCTTAGCGGCAGCGCAGTCTGGAGGGCCTCGAGTTCCCGATTGATGTGAATCCGTATAGCCTGGAAGGTCCGTGTTGCCGGGTGATGTGCCTGCGTGCGCGTGGGCACGATACGTGAGACCAACTGGGCGAGATCATGCGTTGTTTGCAACGGGGAGGATTGGCGGCGTGTTGCAATCGCCTTTGCAATCTGAAAAGCATACCGTTCTTCGCCATAATCTTTTATGACCTCCTTCATTTCATCGATGCTTGCCGTGGCAAGCCACTGGGCCGCTGTTTGGCCCCTACTATTGTCCATGCGCATATCCAGCGGGCCTTCGCGCGTAAAAGAAAACCCCCGCTGTGCCTCATCCAGCTGGGGCGAGGACACCCCCAAATCCATCATCAATCCATCTATACACTCCACACCGTGATGCGCCAGACCAGCGTCCAAATGCTCAAACCCGCTATGTATGGGAATCACCCGTGCGTCCTCAGCCTGTAGCTGGCGCGCAGCTGCGATGGCCTCCGGATCCTTGTCAAACACATATAAACGTGCACTATCTGACAAATAATTCAGTAACGCCCGGCTATGCCCTCCCCGACCAAAGGTGCCGTCCACAAACACCCCATCCACTGCCGAATGCAGTGCCGCCAAATCAGGCAAACGCCGCGCACTAAACTGCGGTGCGACCAACGCTGATAGGGTTTGCTGCAGCAATACGGGACGATGCCTGACTTCCATTGGCCGACCTTAAAAAGAAAACGTTTCAAAGACATTGGACATGCTTGCCGGGAGATCTTCCTCCTCACGCTGCTTTAACTCAGCAGGATTCCAGATTTCAAAATGCCCTCCTAATCCCAGCAGCATGGCCTCCCTTTGCAAGGTAGCGGCCTGCCTGAGCTCAGCGGTGACTAAAATGCGACCAGCGGAATCCATTTCCACATCATGTGCATTACCCAGCAATAAACGCTGAAAAGCACGCGCTGACATGGGCATGGCAGCAATTTGCTCGCGTTTGATTTCCCACACGGAACGAGGATAAAGCAATAAGCAGCCATCCGGATGACGTGTCAGGGTCAGACGACCCTCATCCTCCGCAAGCAGCGCATCACGATACCGGGTCGGAATAGACATCCGACCCTTGGCATCTAAGGTAAGTGCACTGCTTCCTTGGAACACGGGCGTTCTCCCACTTTTTCACACATTTTCCTACTTTTTCCCACTCTAAGCCAATTAGCCCTGCTGGTCAAGACATAAACGCTTTTTTTTCAATGACAACAAGCACTTACAGCTATACAAAAAAACATTACAAAACTGGAAAATCATGTGAAATCAATCCATTGGGGCAAAAGCCTCAGGTAAAGCATGAGCCTGGCAGTGTCTGCTCGCTGCCAATGGCTGACAAACAATAACAATGCTTAACAATTTGAGTAGCACATCTTGCTGGCAGGCTGCCAACCGCCCGATCGGTGAAAAGCAACAAAAAAAGCACCGTGAAGCCGGTGCGGGGAAAGAAAATGCAGGATGTGCCTATAGGCCGGTTTCTGTAAGCATGTCAGACATGCCGGCAACCATTCATCTCGATCATTTATTACTAAATGACTCATGCCACCTACCCGCATACTGGGACGGGCCGCCCTCGAGGTCATAATGACCAGCGTATGCCTATTTGGTGTTGCTTCGGGTAGAGGTTACCGCGTTTCACCCTACAATCGTAGACTCGTCTCTGTGGCCCTATTCCGCGGCTCGGGCTGTGGCCCTCACCGGACGGCTGTTAGCCGCTACCCTGCCCTGCGAAGACCGGACCTTCCTCGATGTACGAAACACCGCGGTTGCCCGGCACACCCTGCAGCTTTTATTATACCTTTAAATGAAGCATTACTGCTAATCAATATTCGTCAGACCTTATAATACCTATATGTCTTCACATCTACTCACTTTACAAAATGTCAGCCTCTCCATTGCGCAGCACAGCTTATTGAACGAGGCGAATCTGATTGTCCATGCGGGCGAGCGTTGCGGCCTTATTGGACGCAATGGCTCGGGCAAATCCTCCTTGCTTAAAATGATCGATGGCCGCCTTGAACCAGATGCCGGCACGATCCAAAAAAGGGTGGGTCTCAGGACTGCTACAGTCGCCCAAGAGCCTGAATTGCCAGCGGGTACCAGCGTGCATGATTATTTATGTGCCAACTATCTGGAAACAGAGGACTGGCAGCGACCGGCCCTGGTCGAGCAGTATCTGGAGGCCTTGCAGCTACCCGGCGATAGCGATCTACACACCCTCTCGGGAGGGATGCAAAAACGCGTTGCCCTGGCTTATGCCATGCTAGAGCAGCCTGATTTGCTCTTGCTTGATGAGCCCACCAACCATTTGGATTTTGAAAGTATCCAGTGGCTCGAGACACAGTTACTCGCCTTTACCGGAGCGGTGATTGTCATTACCCACGATCGACGCTTTCTGGATACTGTCACAACCCGCATCATCGAGCTTGATCGTGGACAACTATTTAGCTTTCCGGGCAATTTTGAACACTGGCAAGAGCGCAAAGAGCAGTGGCTGGAGGCCGAGGCTCATGAGCATGCGCGCATGGACAAACTCCTGGCCCAGGAAGAGGAATGGCTACGCCGGGGGACGCGGGCGCGCCGGATCAGAAACCAGGGCCGGGTACGTCGTCTGGAGGCCTTGCGCCGCGAGCGGGCCCAACGCCGGGAGCGCGCTGGCAATGTCAGCTTTGCCATTGATGAGGGGCGTCGCTCAGGCCGCCTGGTGGCAGAAATCAAAAACATCCACCATGCCTACGGAGAGCGAGCGCTCATCAAGGACTTTTCCACGGTTATCATGCGCGGGGATCGTATTGGCCTGCTGGGGCCCAATGGTGCCGGAAAAACCACTTTGCTGAACATAATCCTTGGTCAGCTGATACCGGATCAGGGCTCGGTACGGCACGGCACTCAACTGCAGGTGGGCTTTTTTGACCAAATGCGGACGTCGCTCAATGATGATGACACCGTCATCGAGGCCATCAACCCTGGCAACGAGTGGGTAGAAATCGGCGGCCAAAGAAAACATGTAGTGAGCTATCTGGAGGACTTTCTTTTTGACCGTACGAGCAGTCAGGCACCTGTACGGACGCTGTCTGGCGGCGAACGGGCCCGCCTGGCCCTGGCCCGGCTCTTTACCCAGCCAACCAACGTTCTGGTCCTCGATGAGCCCACCAATGATCTGGATATAGAAACGCTGGAGTTACTTGAGGTGCTGCTGGCAGAATATACCGGCACAGTGTTGCTGGTCAGCCATGATCGAAGCTTTTTGAATCATGTGGTGACCCAGGTCATTGTTGCCGAAGGCGATGGCCATTGGGGGGAGTATATAGGCGGTTATGATGAATGGCTGGAACAGCGCCGTAGCGAGCCAGCCGCCCCCCAACGTGCCCCAAAAGCACAAACCAGGCCCAAGGCACGCCCTGAGCCTGCCAAGCCGGCACGCAGCAGCTCCCGTGGCCTGGCTCCGTGGGAGGAAAAGGAACTACAAGCGCTACCAGGGAAAATCGCCCATTTGGAGCAACAACAGGCCCAGCTGGCCGAGCAGCTCTCTGATCCGGAGCTCTATCATGAAGGGGCCAACGAGGCTCAGGAAATACAAGAGCAGCTCAAGGAAGTGGAGTCACAAATGGAGCAGCTTTTTGAGCGCTGGGAAGCCCTGGAGGAGAAAAAGACGGCCTGACCGTTTTTAGTCAACTGCCTTGAGCCGCCAGGATAAGGTCTGCCCTGCGGCCAGCGGCACCAACGCCTGCCCGGCCGGCAAATCAATATGCGCCGGGATAGACCAGGGCTGACGAACCAGGGTGACCTTTTTACGGTTTACGGGCAAACCATAAAAGGCGGGTCCATTAAGGCTCGCAAAGGCTTCCAGCTGCTCAAGCCGGCCCGCCTCCTCAAAGGCCTGGGCATAGAGCTCAAGCGCATGCAAGGCAGTAAAGCAACCGGCACAGCCACAATCCTGCTCCTTGAGCGCCTGCGTATGCGGGGCGCTATCCGTACCCAGGAAAAA
>DATGTB010000129.1:0-4556 GCA_035302065.1 Paenalcaligenes sp.
GGATGGCGCAGACCTTGCGTCAGCGTATAGAGATTGCCACGGACAAGGAGCAGGCAGTCTATCAGGCGATGGGGATTGTCAGCCGGATGGTGGATCCTTATCTGGCGCTCGAGGTATTCGAGGCCGCCTTGCCCGATAATGCCCGCAATCTGATTGTTACGCATCTGGCCCTGGCCGATTTGGCCTGGGCGGCTGGGCATCCGGGCCGGGCAGCACAGGAGGCCCGGCTGGCATTACAACTTAGTCCGGATTCGGAGGCTGCGGCCTCACGAGTTCTGGAGTACGGCCTGGCAGACTCGCCAGAGCGCGCTTTTATTGATGCACGCGCCTATGCCAAGGCTTATCCGCAGGCACGGCAACTGCAGCTCATGCTCATCAACCGACTGGTGGAGTTTGAGCGTCATGCAGAGGCACTCGAGGTCCTGCAGGATATGCAGGCACAAAATCCCGAGGATTTTGATCTGCTCTTCATTGAGGCCGAGGTATACCGGCAAGGGGGGCAGTTTGCGCAGGCCAAGCAACTACTGGATGAGTACATTCAGGTACAAATACAGCGCCGCCTGACACTCGATGATCAGGTCAGTACTGCACTTGATCGACTTTCTGATGCCCGTTTGGCCCTAGTCCAAATTGCCGAGCAGCAGGAGGATTATGAGGAGGCCATTCGGCAGCTGGAGTTGATTGAGGAGCCCCGGTTGCAGTTTCAGGCACAGGTCCATCGGGCGGTGCTCGAAGGGCGTATGGGTCAGCTGGCACAGGCCCAGATGACACTGGATACGGCCAAGGCCCGCACAACCCAGGATGAGGTGGTGGTCGAGCTGACGCGGGCATCTATCTATCGCTCTGCCAATAAGGTGGAAAAAGCCATCGAGGTCCTGGAGCGGGCCAACCGGCAGATGCCCGACACGCCGGAAATCAAATACGATTTGGGCATGCTTCATGTGTTTGCTGGTGAGCAGGACAAATTTGAGCAGTTGATGCGGGAAATCATCGAGCTTGACCCGGATAATGCTAATGCTTATAACGCGTTGGGTTATACCTTTGCTGACCAGAATCGCAATCTGGATGAGGCCCAGGATCTACTCGAGCAGGCGTTGGAGCTCGAGCCGGACAATCCGTATATTTTGGATAGCGTGGGTTGGTATCTCTATCGCGTCGGCGATTTGGAAGCGGCCTATGAGTATCTGTATCGTTCCTATGTGCAGTTGCCCGCAGCGGATGTGGCAGCCCATCTGGGAGAGGTGCTTTGGGTCAAGGGGCGCAAGGAGGCGGCCATGGAGATTTGGCAGGCAGCGCATGAGCAAGAACCCGATAACGACACCCTGGTCGACACGCTGAAACGCTTTGGAGTCTCCCTATGATGAGAGGGCATTGGAGCATCATTGTCTGGTTTGCATTACTGACGGCGTGTAGCAGTTTGCCGACCGGGCCGGCCTCAGAGTCGGAGACCGCCCGGGCAGCACAGCAGGTATATCAGCCAACCACCGCACAGCCTTTCGAGCGTCAGGGTCGTTTTGCCGTGCACGCCCAGGGGCATGACCAAAGCACTGATGCGGTACAGGGAGCGTTTCATTGGTATGACAATGGCGAACAGTTGGTGCTGGAGCTACGCAACCCTCTGGGTCAAATGATGGGCAAGTTACAGGTCAATGACCGCGGAGCCTGGTTGCAGGATAATCGCGCTGGTATGCGCTATGCCTCCAGTGCGGATGAGCTGGCGCAGGAAATCTTTGGTCAGCCCATTCCAGTGCAAGGGCTCAGGGACTGGTTGCGCGGTGCCAGCAGTGCAGATGCCCGTGAGCAGCAGTATGAGGGAGGGCATCTCGCCCAGGCCCGCGATCAGGGTTGGCGTCTGACTTTGAGTGATTATGATGCCCGGGGGCCCAAGCGCTTGTTTTTGGTGTTTCAGCAAGGCGCCCAGCGGGTGAGTGTGCGTATCGTCATTGACGCAGGAACGACATGAGCGGAGGGCCTGACTTTACACCCACAGCAGGTTTTGAGGCTTTGGCCGCACCGGCCAAGATCAACCTGTTTTTGCATGTGGTGGGCCAAAGACCGGATGGCTACCATGAGCTGCAGACAGCCTTCCAGTTCATTGATTTCTTTGACCATCTGAGTTTCAGGCTGCGCCAGGATGGGCAGATCCATGTGCATATGTCGCAGGATTCGGGCATTGCTCGTGAGGATAACCTGATTTATCGGGCTGCACGCCTGCTGCAGCAACGCCAATCCGTAAATTTGGGTGCGGATATCTATTGTGACAAGCATATCCCGGCAGGGGCTGGGCTGGGGGGTGGCTCCAGCAATGCGGCAACCACCCTGATTGCCCTGAACCGGTTATGGGGGCTCGGTCTGGTGCGTGCAGCGCTCATGCCTATTGCTTTGGAGCTGGGTGCTGATGTCCCGGTCTTTGTTTTTGGTCAGCCCGCCTTTGCCCAAGGCGTGGGCGAGCAGCTAAGCGCCACGGCTGCAATTCCGGCACAGGTTTTATTATTTACTCCTGATCTGTTTGTTTCTACCAAAGCGGCGTTTTCTGCGCCTGATTTGACAAGAGATACAGAAAGGGTTAGTATTTATGACTTTACCAATTGGCTTAAAGCCTATGGCAGTCAAAATGATTGCTTTGGTCGAAATGATTTGCAGAAGGTTGCATTTAAGCTGCACCCAGAGCTTTACAGATTGCATCACTACTTGAATATACACGGTGTAAATGCTAAATTATCTGGTTCTGGTTCAAGCCTATTTGCTTTATTTGCAACAGCTTGCATGAGCAGTAGACAACCAAAAGAGATTTGCGATAGAATGCTATCCGAACTCATTAACGAGGTTGGCATTGATGTGCACATGGGGTTTTATCACAGCCTTGGGGCGCATCCACTGAAAGCCTGGTTGGATTAAATTGAAGAACACTTGGGGATTAGCCAAGCTGGTTAAGGCACCGGATTTTGATTCCGGCATGCGAAGGTTCGAATCCTTCATCCCCAGCCACTTATTCAGGCCTTTTGGCCTACGTAGTAATAAAGCTGTTGAGCTGGATTCCTGCAGGGAAACGGTCAACGGCTTTATTTTTTCATACAAGTCTCATCGTCCCGTTTACCATGGCACATGAACGATTCATGATCTTCACAGGCACCGCCAACCCGCGGCTGGCTGTTGATGTGGCAAATCATCTCGATATGTCACTGGGCAAAATGACCGTCGGTCGCTTTTCTGATGGCGAGGTGATGGTTGAAATCAATGAAAATGTCCGCGGTCGCGACGTTTTTGTATTGCAACCTACCTGTGCACCAACCAATGACAATCTGATGGAGATCATGGTGATGGTAGATGCGCTGCGGCGCGCTTCCGCGGGTCGCATCACCGCAGCCATACCGTATTTCGGTTATGCCCGCCAGGATCGTCGGCCCCGTTCCGTGCGGGTCGCCATCACGGCCAAGGTGGTGGCCAATATGCTGCAGGTGGTTGGCGTAGATCGGGTCATGACCATGGACTTGCATGCCGATCAGATACAGGGCTTCTTTGATATTCCCGTAGATAATATATATGCTTCGCCCATTTTATTGGGTGATATCTGGCGTAGTGACCACCGAAATATGGTTGTGGTCTCGCCCGATATAGGCGGGGTTGTGCGCGCTCGCGCGCTGGCCAAACAGCTCGAGGCGGATTTGGCCATCATTGATAAACGCCGTCCACGAGCCAATGTGTCCGAGGTCATGAATGTCATTGGCGATGTCAGCGGGCGTACCTGCATTCTCATGGATGATCTGGTGGATACCGCTGGTACCTTGTGCAAGGCGGCTGAGGCTTTGAAAGAGCGAGGTGCAGCTTCGGTATATGCTTATTGCACGCATCCTGTACTTTCTGGCGAGGCGGTAGAGCGCATCAGCAATTCTGCCCTTACCGAGCTCGTTGTGACCGACACCATACCACTTTCGTCTGAGGCACAAGCCTGTCCAAAAATTCGTCAGCTATCATGTGCTGCGCTATTGGGCGAGACGATTTTGCGTATTTCCAATGCAGAGTCGGTCAGTTCCTTGTTTGTAGATTAGATTTTGGGGGGTATGTGGCGCTGGTCGCGGCAAAGCATACCTGTAGCGGTTTGACCGCCAAGGTGTATCACACACCGTTATTTTTGGAGTAACATCATGAAATTCAAAGCATTTACGCGTAGCGTCCAGGGTTCGAGTGCGAGCCGCCGCCTGCGTCGCGCGGGCAAAGTCCCAGCCATTTTGTATGGTGGGGGCGCAGAAACAGAGCTGATCGCTCTGGATCACAACCAGATTTTCCATGATTTGGAAAAGGATGCGTTTTACGCCTCCATTCTGGATATGAAATTAGAGGACAAGGATGTCAAGGTATTGCTGCGCTCTGTGCAGTGGCATCCCTATAAGCCCGAGGTACTGCATCTGGATTTCCAACGTGTCCGTGATGATGTAGAGATTACCACCCGCGTTCCCCTGAATTTCATGAATGCCGAGGAAAGCGAGGCCGTCCGTGTCCATGACCAGGTCGTGAGCCAGTTGCTCAATGATCTGGAAATCACCTGTTTGCCCGCC
>DATGTB010000130.1:0-6959 GCA_035302065.1 Paenalcaligenes sp.
GGTGACCTGACCATCACCACCAATGGCAACCTCCTGACCGCGGCGAACCGCGACGATAGTAGTAGCGTGATATTGTTCCATATAAATCCTTTAGTTTTGACTAGTAGGTGGGGGCGTTCGGGAAAACTTCAAGGGCAAAAACAAAAAGCCACGCCAAAAAAGGCGTGGCCAAGTACTGCCAATCTGGCAAGCTCGATAGCACAACGGCAAGGATGTTTAGTCGCCGTACAGTTTTTGTCGCTTTTCGCGACGCTCCTGGGCTTCGAGCGACAGGTTTGCTGTGGGACGTGCCAACAGACGCTGCAAGCCAATGGGTTCACCGGTTTCCTGGCACCAGCCATATTCGCCAGAGTCAATCAATGCTAATGAGGACTGTACCTTTTTCAGGAGTTTTCTCTCACGGTCTCGAGTTCTCAGCTCTAATGTGTGTTCCTCCTCAATGGTTGCCCGATCCGCCGGGTCGGGCGCAAATTGTGTTTCGCGCAGATTTTCAGTTGTAGCGCCTGCATTGGCGAGGATTTCCTGCTCTAGCTCCTGCAGACGGTTACGGAAAAATTCAAGCTGCTCGTCATTCATGTAGTCGTCTTCGGACATGGCCAGAAGCTCGTCTACAGTGAGTAGTTTTTTGGGTTCATTGGAATTGCTTGCCATGATGTTTCCCTTTATTTTCATATCGGGGCGTGGTGCCCCGGAAGCCTACCAACCAGGGACCAGTGACCAAGCACCAGATACCTGGATCATCCACTCGCATATATGGGGGCATTAAGCCCTATTGCAAGGGGATTGGGTTGATTTTTTTGAGTTGTCCCCTGACTAAGCTGCGATTACATCACAGCTTGTGGAAAAGCGCAAATATAACTTTAGGCGATTATGCATATTAAAGGCAGGGTAAGGAGCGTGTTTATTGGCCTTTTGGCTTGCTCTTCAGGGTTATACCTAGGTGAGGGGTCATGGCTCGCATTGGGTGCATAAAGCACGCAGCTCGGTATCACTCTGTGCAAAACGAAAGCCCGCCTGGGCGATGCAGTGGGCGATTTGCTGGCTGAGCTCGGGCGCATGGACCTCTGCCACCTGTCCGCACTGGGTGCAGATGATAAAGAGATCGTGGGGCTTGCCCTCGGCATCCACGCAGGCGGTCCAGGCATTGAGGGCATCAATGCGGTGAATCAGGCCCTGCTCGGTCAGGAAATCCAGGGCTCTGTAGACGGTCGGGGGCGCGGCCCCGGGATGGATTTGCTGCATTTGCTCGAGCAGCTCATAGGCCCGCAGACTGCGGTTAGCCCGCAGCAGTAGCTCCAGCACGGTGCGTCGCAAGGGAGTCAGGCGCTGATTGCGCTGCATGCACAGGCGCTCGGCGGTTTTTAGCTGTTGTTGCAAGGCCTGTGGGGCAAGTACTTTCACAGTCATGGAAAATGCTCAGTCTAAGTTCTACTAAAAACCCATTTGTTATGTTATAACATAACTTTTCCGCCTGCATGATCAAATCAGTAAAAGGAGTGGGCATGCCCAGGTCCAAAAAAAATCTGCGAGGCAGCTGGTTGTTGGCTTCGGTCTATAAACGGTTGCTTTTGGTGTTGCCCATTATCGGGCTGATGTGGTTGTTGTACTTTTGGGCGCTGGGTTAGTCATGACAGCGTCAGCAGTATTGCGTCTGGAGGGGGTGAGCCTGGGATGGCGGGGCCGTTGGGCCGTGCGCGGTGCCACGGGGCAGTTTTTGCGAGGCGGGCTGTACGCCGTAGTCGGTCCTAATGGCGCCGGCAAGTCTACTTTTTTAAATGCCCTCGTTGGTCAAATTCGCCCGGCAACCGGGCACATCTGGCGAGCCGAGCCATGTCGGAGTGCTTATTTGCCGCAGTTTCACGGGCTCGATCTGAGCTTTCCCATCACGGTATATGATTTTGTGGCCCTGGGGCTTTGGGCTGAGCTTGGCGTGGTGCAGGCAGTTTCAACAGCTCAGCATGAGCGGGTACAGCAGGTGTTACTGCAGGTCGGGCTAGAGGATTTTGCCCGGCGCACGTTGGGGACTTTGTCGGGGGGGCAGTTGCAGCGCGCCTTATTTGCACGTATTGCCGTGCAGCGGGCGCAGCTTATTGTGCTCGATGAACCTTTCGTGGGGGTCGATGAGTCCACTACTGAACAGTTGATGCGTATTATTTTGCACTGGCATGCGCAGGGCGCTACGGTCATTGCGGTGTTGCATGATCTGGAGCGGGTGCGGGCGGTTTTTCCCAAGACGGTGTTGTTGGCCGGGCAGGTGGTGGGCTGGGGACCGACCGCCGAGGTGTTGACCGAGGATAATCTACATCTGGCCCGTCATTTATGTGCAGGGGATTTTTTGTGATGGCGCTGTGGGATATTTTATTTGCTCCATTTAGTGATTTCGGCTTTATGCGCCGAGCATTGGCCGCGACCTTTGCTTTGTCGCTGGCTGCTGGTCCCTTGGGGGTGTTTCTGATTTTCCGGCGTCTGAGTCTGATGGGCGATGCCTTGTCCCATGCGATTTTGCCTGGCGTGGCAGTGGGCTTTTTAGTGGCCGGGCTGTCTTTGCCGGCCATGATGCTTGGCGGGGTGGTGACGGGTTTGCTGGTGGCGCTATTTTCAGGTTGGATTGCCCGCATGACGCCCATGCGTGAGGACACGAGTTTTGCTACTTTTTATCTGATTTCTTTGGGGCTGGGGGTGCTGTTGGTGTCTGTACGGGGCAGCAATGTTGATCTCATGCATGTCTTGTTTGGATCGGTGCTGGGGCTTGATGATTTGGCGCTGTTGACGGTCACCTTGGTGTCCAGTTTTACCTTGGGGGTGTTTACCGTGATTTATCGACCTTTGGTGATGGATTCCATGGATCCATATTTCAAAAAGTTCAATGCGCGGGCCTCTTTTTGGGCGCATATGTTATTTCTGGTTTTGCTGGTCATCACGCTGGTGGCCGGTTTTCAGGTGCTCGGTACGCTGATGGTAGTCGGGCTCATGATTTTGCCGGCGGCTGCGGCCCGGTTTTTGGTGCAAAGCGCTCATGGTCAGCTGCTCATGTCGGCGCTACTGGCGGTGCTGGCTTCGTATATTGGGTTGTTGGGCTCTTATCACTTTGATGTGCCGACTTCGCCAGCCATTATCCTGACTGCGGGTGTGTTGTATTTGTGCGCACTATTTTTTGGCCCGCACGGGGGTTTGCGACAGGTGTGGTCGGGGAACCGGCAATCCGGGATGCGTTCGCTGGCGGTGGTATTGACTGGAGCGGGCTTATTGTTGGGTAGTTATAGTCCGGTCCTGCCTGCAGAGCAGACGCCGGCGCCCTTGCGGGTGGTGAGCAGTTTTCCCATTTTGGCAGATTTTGTAGAGGTCCTGGGCGGGGACAAGGTGCAGGTGCATAGCATTGTGGCGCCCGAGATGAGTGCCCATCATTTTGAGCCGCGCTCGAGTGATATGCAGGCCTTGATGGAGGCTGATTTGTTGGTGATTAACGGGGCGGGCTTTGAGCCGTGGTGGGAGCAGCTGGTGTCGGCGGCCGGGTATGAGGGGCCTGTGCTGGTGGCGACCGAGGGGCTGGAGTTGCGTCCTTTTGATCCGCATGCCTGGCTGGATGTCAATCATGCGCGGCATTATGTGGCCCGTATTCATGAGCAGTTAGGTTTGCTTGCGCCTGCTCAGTGGCAGGCCGAATTGCAGGCCCGCCATGAAGCTTATGATCAGCAGCTCTCTGTGCTGCACGCCGATTTGCTGCAGGCGTTTGACCTTAAAGCGCAGGATTGTGCGCAGGTGGTGATAGGTCATGACTCCATGTTTTATTTTCAACAGGCCTATCGATGTCCGGAGTTTGTGCCTTTGCAGGGAGCCAACCTGGAAGCTGAGCTCTCAGCCGGTGCGCTGGCAGAGGTGATTCGCTCGGTACGTGCTCAGCAGCTGCAGGCAGTCGTGCCGGAGTTCGGGATGGATACCCGGTTATTGGCACAAATTGCCCGTGAAACCGGGGTACCTATGGGGCGGCCTTTGTACACCGAGACCTTTGGTCCGCCCGGTCAGGGGGTGGATAGTTATTTGTCGCTGATGCGCTGGAATCAGGAGGTATTGCTGGAGGTGCTCGACTGAGCTGGGCTATTTAGCGCTCCGGGTCGTTGTTTTTCTTGGCCCGAGGATGGGCTTGGTCGTAGATTTGTGCCAGGTGCTGGAAATCCAGGCGTGTGTAAATTTGAGTGCTGCGAATGCTTTGGTGACCGAGGAGCTCCTGAACAGCACGTAAATCCTGTGAGGATTGCAGGATATGACTGGCAAAACTATGGCGTAATCGATGAGGATGCACATGCTCGGGCAGGCCTGCTTCACGTGCCCGGGCAGCGAGGGCTTTCTGGATGACACGTGGGTGGATGCGCCGACCGCGGGCGCCCAAAAACAGGGCTGCGCTGTGAGGAAAATCAGCGGCTGGTTGCTGCTGCAAGATCGCAGGCAGCAGCAGCGTTCGCAGGCTTAGCCAATATTCCAGGGCCTGCAGGGCATGACGCCCGATAGGCACGAGGCGGCTTTGTTGGCCTTTGCCACTGACCCGCAGTTCTTGGTTGCCGGTATTTAGCCAGCTATGGCTGCGGTAGCCGGCCTCGTCGATATAACGATAATCCAGCGCAACCAGCTCAGCGAGGCGCAAACCACAGGAGTAAAAAAGCTCAAACAGGGCCTGATCTCTATAGGCCAAGATCTCGGTTTGATCCGGTGTATCCGAGGGGGGGCCAGTCAAGGGGCGAGCATCCAGTAGTTGTTGAGTCTGCTCTACAGAGAGGGCGCGGGGCAAGGGCTGTGGGGCCTTGGGCGCCCGTATGCCTTTGCATGGATTGGGGTGCGGGCCGTGTTGCTCATGAAACCACTGAAAAAAACGTCGCCAGGCCGACAGCCGGCGCGCCAAGCTGCGTGGTTGTTCGCCGGCGGCATGCAATTGGGCGAGCCCTTGCCGAATCAGGGCTGCGTCGATGGTCTGCAGCTCATGCTCGGGATAAAGCGCCCACAGTTTTTGCATATCCCGTCGGTAGGCGGCCACGGTGTGCGGGCTGAGTCGCTGCTGCTTTGCCAGCACGTCGAGCCATTGCGAGAGCAAGGACTGCTTCATGTCAGGCCTGCTGCAATGCAGCGGCACACAAGCTCGCCAGATGCTCCAGAAAATCGGTGGCCATATCTGCAGTGAAATGTTCGGGATTTTGGGAGGCCAGTACCAATACGCCCTGGGCACGGCCGTTTTGCGAAGCATTCAGGGGGGTATAGGCCATGCTGTGCAGGCCTGCGGGCAGGTCAAACTGCACGGGCGCCTGGGCGCTCGCGCCGGAGTAAGTTTGTATCATCTCTGTGGGTAGCAGCTCGGCGGGTAGCAAGCGCACAAAATCCAGCTCAAACAGGGTGGCCAGCGCCTTTGCCATCGCGTCAGTGTCGTGAGCCCACTGGGGATTGGCGATCAGCTTGCACGCCCATTGATGGGTGCGCTGACGGATGGTTTCATTGCGCTGCGCATTGCGAATCAGGGTGGCGAGCTGATCTTTGAGCTGCCGGTTTTCCTCTTGCAGGTGACTGATTTGCCGATCAGCAAAAGAAATCACCCCGGCTTCATTGCGGGCCGGCACCTGGAGGGTGGAAAAAAGCTCGCTGTGCTGGGCAAAAAACTGCGGGTGGGCAGCCAGAAAACGGGCGATATCCTCGGCGGTAAGATTGTGTTGTGTCATGGTCCTTCTCAGATTACGGAGCGAATTGTTGATGGCTCACGATTGTAAATCATCGGGGATGGGTGGGGCGTCTGCAGGGATTTTATAACGGTTGTAACTCCACAGGTATTGTGTGGGGAACTGTTTGATCAAATCCTCCATGGCATCGTTGATAGTTTGCACAAAAGCCGCTAAATCGGTAGGGTAAGGTTCTGGTATGCGCAGGTAGTGGATGCGCCAGCCCTGACCCTGGGGCAGGCGCTCGCCGGCGGTCAGGATGACCGGGACCTGCGCTTGCTGGGCCAGCCGGGCAGCCAGGGTCATGGTGTAGGCGGGCTTGTTGAAAAAGCGCGCCCAGACGCCCTCCCCGGCGCTGGGCACCTGATCGGGCAGCATGCCTACGGCCTCGCCGCGCCGCAGGGCCCGTAGAAACTCTCGTACCCCCCGCATGTTGGCCGGTACGGAGCGCAAGCCCGGCAAATCCCGGCCGGCCTTCATGGCGGGCTCCAGAAAGGATTGTCGGGGCGGGCGGTACATGACGGTGATGGGACCATGCTGTACGAGGATGCGGGCGGTGATCTCAAAGCAGCCCAGATGTGGTGTGAGATAGAGGACGCCGCGTTGTTCACGCAACGCGGTTTTCACTGTGGCTACCTCCGGATTATGGCATAAGTCCAGGGCACTGTTGGTGCGTAGCCACACCTTGGGCAGCTCCATGATCATGGCGCCCGTTTGGGCGGCGGCCTGGCGGGCAAAACGCGGGCTGTCATAGCCGGCCTGGCGGGCATTGGCCTGCAGGCGTTTTCTATAGCGCCCGGGCAGCAGATAAATCAGCCGCCCGAGCCCCCGGCCCAGGGCATGCAGGAATCTTAGCGGCAGGTAGGCCAGTAGCCTGAGTAGGAGTAAAACCATGAGTAATGATGCATCAATTGAGGAAAACCATGAAAGCTGGAGTTATTTGGCTTAAAATTGCGTATCGCTGAGTTAACCGACAACTTGCGGAGCGATACACTTCAGTGCGTTTGCATGGCCCTGTGCCTGCATTGTACCGGGGTTGACAATGAACCGCTAAAGCGTCGCGCCCAGAACCATAGTGCTATGTACTTTATTCCGTGGTGCTACGCCCTTTGTTTAACTTTCAAGGCCGGCCACAAGGCACGGCCCATACAAGGACGCTACCACAGTGGTAAAAAATAACGAGTTTTTATTTACATCTGAATCTGTTTCCGAGGGTCACCCCGACAAGGTGGCTGACCAAATTTCCGACGCCATTTTAGACGC
>DATGTB010000131.1:0-11853 GCA_035302065.1 Paenalcaligenes sp.
TGTGCTAGCACATTCACCTGTCAACCAACTAATTTATGACAGTCTCTTATTGCTTCAGCATCGCGGTCAGGAGGCTGCTGGCATTTCTACCTATCATGATCATGTGTTTTTTGCACATCGGGGCGCAGGTCTGGTAAGAGACGTTTTCAGAACGCGCAATATGCGCTCGTTGCCGGGTAATAGTGGTTTGGGCCATGTGCGTTACCCGGCTTCCCGCTCATCAGAAAGTATTGATGAGGCACAGCCTATCTATGTCAATGCGCCCTATGGCATATGTCTGGTGCATAATGGGCAGCTCACCAATTGGCAGTCCTTGCGCGAGGACCTTTTTAAATTTGATCGCCGGCATATCAACACGCAGTCGGATTCTGAGGTGCTGCTCAATATTTTTGCGCACGAGTTGCAGTGTGTTTCAGTTAATGATGAGCTCGGCCCCGAGGTGATTTTCAAGGCAGTGCAGGCGGTTCATAAGCGGGTCCGGGGGGCTTATGCGGTTATTGCCCATATCGCCGGCTTTGGTTTGGTGGCGTTTCGGGACCCGCACGGCATCCGGCCCTTGTGCTATGGCAGTCATAAAAGCAGCGAGGGTACGGAGTGGATGATAGCCTCCGAGTCGGTTGCTTTGACCGGCAATGGCTTTCGCCTGATCGACGATGTTGCCCCCGGAGAGGCGATTTGTATCACTGAGGAGGGTGCGTTTTACAAAGAACAGTGCGCAACGCATACCAAACGGATGCCGTGCATGTTTGAATACGTCTATTTTGCCCGCCCGGACTCCATCCTGGATGGTATTTCTATTTATCACGCCCGCCTCAAAATGGGCGAATATCTGGGCTATAAGGTTGCCAAAAATCTGCGCTTGGCCGAGGTGGATGTGGTAATGCCAATACCGGACTCAGCTCGGCCTTCGGCCATGCAGTTGGCCTCGAGCTTGAATTTGCCCTACCGGGAGGGCTTTTTAAAAAATTATTATATTGGACGCACCTTTATTATGCCTGGACAAGCTGTGCGACAGCGTTCCGTCAGGCAAAAACTCAGCGCCGTCCCCCTGGAGTTCAAGGATAAGAACGTGCTGCTGATTGATGACTCTATCATCCGTGGAACAACCAGTAAGCGGATTGTTGAAATGGCCCGTTGGGCAGGGGCCAAAAAGGTGTTCTTTGCCTCGGCAGCAGCGCCGGTCCGTTTTCCCAATGTATATGGTATTGATATGCCAACCACACAGGAGCTGATAGCTCATGACAAAGAGGTGGATGCCATCGCTCGGGAAATTGGGGCGGATGGCTTGATATTCCAGAACCTGAGTGATTTAAACTTGCTCTTGCATGATTTAAACCCGGCCTTGGATGGTTTTGAGTCCTCTTGCTTTCATGGGCATTATATTACCGAGGATGAGTCAGCAGAGCCCGTATCGCAAACAAGCTTGCGAGGCTGACAAGACCGAAAGCCAGTAATGCCCACAGGGCAAAATCTAGCCCCAGGAAATTGACCTGCGCATCCATGCAACTGGCATAGATACCAAACAGGGCGGGGAGGCCCTGTTCAAGCCCAAGCCAGTGCATGGCTTTATCCGCAAAGGTTTGGGCGCAGGAAAATGAATGTGCTGCTACGGTGTATTGGTGCCAGGCGGCGACAATGCCGCCCAGGGCGCTACCTAGCAGGAGCAGGGCACAGAGCAGGCTGAGCCCGCGTTGAGTCATTGGGCTCAGCAGGGTGGCCAACACGGCAAAGCATAAACATAAAATCAGAATCAGGCGCTGAAATACGCACCACGCACAGGGCATCATGCCCAGAACATGCTGGGCAAATAACGCCGTTGCCAATGCAGCCAGGGCAAACAGGGCAATACAAAGGAAAAGCTTTTGGGCGCGAGGGAATTTGAATATTGCAGACATGGGTGATTGACTACAAGAGTTTGAATAAGGCGTGGCTTAATGCTTCGCGACATTTTGCTTGTTCAAGCAATGGAGATTCAAGGATAAAACTGTCCTCTACGCGTTCGCCGAGCGTCATGATTTTTGCAGAGCGCAGATTGAGCTTGAATTGGGCAAATACGCAGGCAATATCATACAGCAAAGCTTTTCTGTCGGTGCCAAAGAGATTAAGTTCCCACCGACCTGATTGCAGTGCTTGCAGCTCGATTTTAGGAGTGATTGGAAAGACCCGTGCTTGGCGGGATTGTGCGGCATAGTAGCCAGGCGCTGGATCCGCCATCAAATAGCCCTCGCGTAGCGACTGCAGCGCCTGTATCAGGGCATGGCGGACGGTGTCTGGCCCAGTGGGCTCATCGAGCAACGCCTGTGTCGGGACAACCACGAAGGTATCAATCACCCATTGTCCGGGGCTAGTGTAGATTTGGGCGTCCTGAATATCTATCCCCAGCTGCTCAAAGATCCGGCATAGCGTCATGAATAATTCGGGCTGATCCTGGGCATGGGCCATCACCTGCCAACTCGGGCTTGAAGCGGTACTGACACCAGGTAACGCACGTAATTGTACATAGGGCGCACCCTGACTATGGCAAAGCTGTTCAAAATGCCAGAGAATCACCTCACGCTGGTGGCGAGCAAAATATTCCTCATCGAGTCCCTGCCACAGACGCAGGGCATAGGAGCCAGGGGTGAGCAGGGGAGCCAGGGCCTGCTGTGTATCGTTTTGTCGTTGGCTGACTAACTGTGCTGCACCCTGATCTGCCAGAACTCCACGGGCTAGCTGATACAGATTTTCCAGCAAGGTGCTTTTCCACGCGGTCCAGATTTTTGGATTGGTCGCTTGTATATCAGCTACGGTAAGTACATATAAGGCGTCCAGCTTTTCCTGACTATCAACAATACGGATAAATTGCGTCAGTACATCCGGATGATAAAAATCCTTTTTTTGGGCGTAGTGAGAAAAGAGCAGGTGCTCGCGCACCAAAAACTCGATGAGCTTGCTATCCTGCTCATCGATTAAATGCTGCTGGCAGAATGCGGCAGCCATCTCGGCGCCTTTGAGCGCATGGGCGCCCCCCTGACCTTTGGCTATATCATGAAATAATGCTGCCAGGATTAAACGCCAGGGATGTGCTATAGATTGCATCAGCTGATGTGCGAGGAGTGGATCTGCGGCCTGGGTTTGACGAGAGAACCGACACAGATTTTCAATGAGGATGAGGGTGTGCTGATCCACTGTGTAGGTATGAAATAGATCATGCTGCATTTGTCCCACAATGGTGCGAAAGGCGGGAATATAGCGCGGCAGGATATTAAATAGATTCATCAGCGAGAGGACCTCGAAGACCCGCTGTGGCTGCTTGATAATGGCCATGAACAATTGTTTGTGGACTCGGTTTTGTCTAAAACTCTCATCAATTAGTCGCCGGCCGTGCCATAAACAGCGCAGGGTCAAAGCGTCAAAGCCCTCCAATTCGGGGTGCTGCTGTAATAACAAAAAACCCTTGAACAGATTTTCTGGGTGGGCAGCCAGGGCGGATTTGTTTTTCAGGCTAAGCCGATTATTGACCACGGCAAAATGCTCGTCGATGTTTTCTATTTCAATAGCAGGCGGCGGGTTGAGCAGCTCATCAAAGCTTTGTAAAAGGGTGGTGGTCAGCTGTGTGACCAAGCGACTCGCCCAATAATAGCGCTGCATGAGTATTTCACTGCCCAAGCGCGCCCCGGGCGCGTCTTTAAAACCATAACGCTGTGCCAGTCGGGGTTGCAAATCAAAGCGCAGGGTATCGATGCCTTTGCCGGTCAGCAGGTGTAATTCGATGCGCAGACGCATGAAGGCAGCTGCAACGCGTTGTATGGCTTTTTGCTCCGCCTCAGTGAGCAAACCGGAGCGGGCAATTTCTGGCCAATCATGACCGACCCCGGCCACCCGGGCCAACCAGCCGAGTAATTGCAGATCCCGCAGCCCACCAGGGGACTCCTTGCAGTTGGGTTCAAGCGCATAGGGGGTGTTTTGAAACTCGGCATGACGTGCACGCAACTCCGCCACTTTTTTTAAATAAAAATGACGTACATCCAGTTGCTCATTGTGTTTTTTTTGCAAACGATGCCATACATCAGCCTGGCCGGCGAGGAAACGGCCTTCGAGCAAAGCGGTCTGGAAAGTGACATCAGTCTGGCTGGATTCCAGGCTTTGTGCGATGGTTTGAACCGTCTGTGACACCTTGAGGCCCAAATCCCACAAGGCAGCTACCAGGTGTTCAATGCGACGCTTTTCAGCGGCGGTGCGTAATGGGCTGGAGAGCAGGAAAAGGAGGTCCACATCAGAGTGCGGATAAAACTCCTGTCGTCCGTAACCTCCCAGCGCGATACAAGCGGTTCCAGACGGCAAAGGGAAGACGCCCAGCAACTCATTAATTGCCTGATCAGTTATGTGACTGAGGCGGTGTAGCAAACGCTGGGGATGTGGCTGACGCCAATAACGACGAATGGCGTCAGCTCGCAGGCGGTGAAGTTTCTGTTTAATCGCTAGAGATTGATGATCTAGCGCTATCATCTCAGGGATGCAAAGCGGAACGGAAGTCTTTGATAAAGGCTGGTGGTTTGGGCATGCCCGGAGATACGGTCAATACCTCATAGCCGCTGTCGGTCACCAAAATGGTGTGTTCCCACTGGGCAGACAGACTGCGATCCCGGGTCACCACCGTCCATTGATCGGGCAGTGTGCGTAATTCGCGCCGACCGGCATTAATCATGGGCTCAATAGTGAAAATCATGCCCGCCTCAAGTTCCATGCCAGTGCCAGGGCGTCCATAGTGCAGAACCTGCGGGTCTTGGTGAAAGGCCTGGCCAATGCCGTGACCGCAGTACTCACGCACGACCGAGTAATCATGACTTTCGGCGTGCTGCTGAATGACATGGCCAATATCACCCAGATGCGCTCCTGGGCGGACCTGCTCTATGCCCAGCCACATGCATTCATAAGTAACCTCGGTCAGGCGGCGAGCGAGGATAGAAGGCTTGCCAACAAAGTACATCCGACTCGTATCACCATACCAGCCATCCTTGATCACAGTGACGTCCAAATTGATGATATCGCCGTCCCTAAGTTTCTTGTCGCCAGGGATCCCATGACAAATCACATGATTGACCGAGGTGCAGACAGCGCCCGGGAAAGGCGGGTATCCGGGTGGAGCATAGCCTACCGTGGCAGATTGCACATTGAGCTCATCAGTGATGTACTCAAGGCAGAGCCGATCGATCTCAGCTGTGGTAATGCCCGGCTTGATAAATTGTTCCAGATAATCAAGGGTTTGCGCGGCTGCCTGACAGGCGGCACGCATCTTGTCGAGCGCTTTTGGGTCAGTGACGAGAATCTTTTCCATGTGCTTGTATTATAGTGATAAAAAATAGTAGAATGATTAGCTTAGCTTTTTGTTAAAATAAGCGCGAATTGATGGCAATGCGCCTTATATTTTGAGTTTATTTGTGATTAACTCAAAATCCTGGCTAAAGGTCTACCTTTAAAAGCATACCATTTTATCTATTCGGTTTATCTTTCTTTAGCAGTTTTTTATTTATATCGGCGCAAGTTATCGCCAAAGGGTGTTCGCAAGCTCCACTTTCGAATCCTGATAACTTGTTAGACCAAACCCTTGGAGAAGAACTCATGTCTTTAATGCGTCAAATGTTAGCATCCGGTGTTCATTTTGGTCACCAAACCCGTTTTTGGGATCCCAAGATGGAGCCGTATATTTTCGGTCAGCGCAATGGCATTCACATTGTTAACCTCGAGAAAACAGTCGTCATGTTTCTGGAGGCACAAAAGTATGCCAGTCAGCTCGCGGCCGAAGGCGGGACCATCCTGTTTGTGGGCACCAAGCGCGCAGCACGCGAAATCATCGCCGAGGAAGCTCAGCGTTGTGGCATGCCCTATGTAGACAACCGCTGGTTGGGCGGTATGATGACCAACTTTAAAACGGTAAAAAGCTCTATCAAGCGTCTTAAGGACATGGAAGCCCAGGTCGAGGACGGTGTGCTTGAGCGTTTAACCAACAAGGAGGGGTTGTTGCTTGAGCGCGAGATCGCCAAGTTAAACCGCTCCATAGGCGGGATCAAGGAAATCACCAAACTGCCTGATGCCTTGTTTGTCGTTGATGTTGGTTATCACGACATCGCGGTGGCCGAGGCACGCAAACTGGGTATTCCAGTAATTGGTGTGGTCGATACCAACAATTCCCCCGAGGGGATCGAGCGGGTCATTCCTGGTAACGATGACTCGGCCAAGGCCATTGCGCTTTATGTGCGTGGTATTGCAGATGCTATCCTCGAGGGGCGCAACCAGGCGCTGAGTGGTTTGGTCGAGGAGTTGAGCGAGGAAGTCGAGTTTGTTGAGGTTGACGAGGTGGATGAGGCCGAGGTGACAGAGCAGCCCGAAGCCCAGACCGCAGCAGCCGAAAACACCGAGGCCGAGCGTTCTGAGTAAACGCATCGTGTGTTTACGTTCCGGGCCGCCCCTGGCGGGCCCGGGCTCAGGGTCAGCGTTGTTGCGTCGAGCAACAGCCCGGGTAGACCAGTATTGTGCTGGCTGGCTCTGAGGATCCCCCCCATTCAATGACGCCTCGACATCTTTTTCGAGGTTGAACATATAGATTTGGAGAAATATTGTGGCTGAAATTACAGCATCAATGGTAAGAGAATTACGCCAAAAAACGGATGCACCCATGATGGAGTGCAAAAAAGCCCTGGTTGAGGCACAGGGCGATATGGCCAAGGCCGAGGAGATTTTGCGTGAAAAGTTGGGCAGTAAGGCCAGTCAGGCTGCCTCACGGGTAACTGCTGAGGGTCTGGTCGGGGTGTTCATCAGTGATGATGCCAAAAAAGGCGCTATTGTCGAGATTAACTGCGAAACGGATTTTGTGGCTAAAAACCAGGATTTTATCAATTTTGTTGATGCAGTCACCCGTTTGGTAGCCGAACAGGGGCCTGGAGATGTCGAGGCACTACTGGCCTTGCCTCTGGAGGATTCCACGGTAGACAAGGTGCGCTCCGAGCTGATCGGCCGCATTGGTGAGAACATCAGCATTCGCCGCTTTGAGCGCTTTGAGAGCGATAAGCAGCTGGCTGAGTATGTGCACGGTGGCAAGATCGGTGTTGTGGTCGAGCATACCGGCAGCAATGAGGTTGGCCGTGACGTTGCCATGCACGTGGCGGCCATGCGCCCACAAGCCCTAAGCCGTGAGCATCTGGATGCCGAGGTGTTGGAGCGTGAGGCGGAGCTGGCCGAGAAAAAGGCCAAGGAGTTGGGTCGCCCCGAGCATATTATCGAGAAAATTGTAACTGGTACAGTGGACAAGTTTGTTCAAGAGGCCACCTTGCTTGCCCAGCCCTTTGTAAAAGATGATAAAAAGAGTGTAGAGCAAATGCTCAAGGATAACGATGCCACAGTTTCGGCCTATAGCATCTTTGTTGTCGGTGAGGGTATTGAGCGAGGCGAGGAGGATTTTGCCGCTGAGGTAGCAGCTGCACAAAAATCTTCTTGATTCACCGCCTGGTGCTTTTTGACAAGGTGCCGGTATCCGGCACCTTGTGTTGTGTTCTATACTTGTTTCCGTAATCCATATTGACGAGTTTCCATGCTATGAACAACCCCTTATATGAACGCGTTTTGCTTAAACTCTCAGGTGAAGCGCTCATGGGCGACGATGCGTTTGGTATTAATCGAGCCACCATTTTGCGTATGACCGAGGAAATAGCCCAAATTGCCAATCTGGGTGTACAAATTGCCATCGTCATTGGGGGGGGGAATATTTTCAGGGGCATTGCTCCGGGTGCCCAGGGCATGGATCGGGCGACTGCGGACTATATGGGCATGATGGCTACTGTAATGAATGCCCTGGCGCTACAGGATGCGCTAAAAAATCAGGGTCTAGATGCCCGGGTTCAGTCGGCCCTGAATATCGAACAGGTGGTTGAGCCATACATTCGCCCCAAGGCCTTGCGCTATCTGGAGGAAGGCAAGGTGGTGGTCTTTGCTGCTGGTACAGGTAATCCTTTTTTCACGACAGATACGGCAGCAGCTCTCAGGGGCGCAGAGGTTGGGGCCGAAATCGTGCTTAAGGCGACCAAGGTTGACGGGATTTACAGCGCTGATCCCAACAAGGATCCAGGTGCAACCCGGTATCAGCGCATCAGTTTCGATGAGGCTATTGTGCGGCGACTTGAGGTCATGGATGCGACTGCATTTGCTCTGTGTCGGGATCAGAAATTGCCTATCAAGGTTTTTTCTATCAATAAACCGGGCGCTCTGGCCAGAGCCGTATGTGGCGAGGACGAGGGCACCTTGGTGCACGTTTAAAAACAGGAAAGATCATGAATCATTCAGAGATAAAAAAATCTACAGAAGAGCGCATGAAACGTTCGCTGGAGGCATTGGCCAATGGCCTGGCCAAAATCCGTACGGGTCGTGCGCATACTGGTTTGTTAGACCATATCACAGTGGATTATTATGGTTCAGAGGTGCCAGTCAGCCAGGTGGCCAATATCACCATCGTTGATGCACGCACCCTGAGTGTGCAGGTCTGGGAAAAGCATATGGCCGAGGTTGTGGACAAGGCCATTCGGGAGTCCGATTTGGGGTTAAACCCGGTGATGGCGGGGGAAACTTTACGCATTCCTTTGCCTCCCCTGACCGAGGAAAGACGGCAGGATTTGACCCGTATTGTTCGTGCCGAGGGCGAGGAGGCCAAGGTGGCCATACGTAACCTGCGCCGGGATGCCAACGATCAATCGCGCCGCATGTTGCGTGACAAGGATATCTCCGAGGATGCCGATCGGCGCTTTCAAGATGAAATACAACGCCTGACTGACAAATATGTGGCCGAGGTCGATAGCCTGGTTGCGAGCAAGGAAGAAGAGGTCATGACCATTTAGGTCATGCGGGGCGGTACAGCCATGATACCCAGTACAACACAGACGATTCCAACCACTGGGCATGTTCCGCGCCATCTGGCCATCATCATGGATGGCAATGGCCGCTGGGCGACCCAAAGGTATCTGCCGCGCACGGCAGGACATGTGCGCGGGGTGCAGACTGTGCGCCGCATATTGCAGGCTTGTGGCAAGGCCGGCGTACAGTATCTGACCCTGTTTGCATTTAGTTCGGAAAACTGGCGCCGCCCCCAGGACGAGGTGACCTTGCTGATGCGATTGTTTATGCAAACACTGGAAAAGGAGGTCGACAAACTATGCAAACAAGGAGTTCGACTCCGTATTATCGGTGATATCACTGCTTTTGAGCCTGCCTTACAAAAACTCATCAAGGAAGCTGAGGCAAAAACAGCCCACAATGACGCCTTGCATCTGACGGTTGCTGCCAATTATGGGGGTCGCTGGGATATCCTGCAGGCGATGCGGGCCTTGGTGGCTGAGCAGGGAGAGCACCTGCAAGACCCCGGACTAATCAGCGAAGAACAGCTCAGCCCTTATCTCTCCATGTCTTTTGCTCCAGAGCCTGATTTATTTATACGAACAGGAGGCGAGCAGAGGATTTCAAATTTCCTTATTTGGCAGCTGGCTTATACTGAGCTTTACTTTACTAACACCTTTTGGCCTGATTTCAATGCCGAACATCTGGCGCAAGCCTTTGAGTGGTATCGCGGTCGCGAGCGACGTTTTGGTCGCACGAGTGCTCAAATGGCAGCCGCACAAACTGAATAATAAATATGCTAAAGCAACGAGTTATTACAGCAGCGATTCTGCTGCTCATTCTGGTAGCAACACTTTTTAGTGGTTTCCAATGGCCTTTTGGAGTGTTGCTCAGTATTTTGACGGCTTGCGCCATCTGGGAGTGGCTGCGCCTTAGTCTGCCTGAGCGTTTCGGTTTTGCTGCCATTGCTATTGCGTTACTGGCCCTGTTGTATTTTTTGTATGTCTTGTATTTGCACGAGCAGTATTTGTTTGACCTGTCTGTGCCGGCTGCCCAAAATTGGACCAAGGCTTTGTTATTGCTCAGTCCTGCAGTACTGGCCTATTGGTTTTTTGGGGTTGGTTTCATGCTGTTGACAGCGCAGACCAGTGAGCGCAGTCATAATATAACGCTCAGTATTTTTGGCGTTTTGACACTTGGGGTTGCTTGGCTGGCATTGCTTGATATGTGGTTTGTGCACGGTGCCTGGTATTTGATTTCCATGCTCGCTGTCGTGTGGGCAACGGATACCGCAGCTTATTTTACAGGTCGGCAGTGGGGTCAGCGGCGTCTGGCACGTCGGATCAGTCCAGGCAAGACTTGGGCAGGCTTTTGGGGTGGAATGGCAGGGGCTGTCCTCTGGGTATTAATCAGTGCTCAGTTTGTTGGTTCATTTGGTTATGAGCTGGTTGAACGCTGGGGTTGGCTCGGTGCCGTCTTGCTCACCCTCTTGTTGTCTTTTATGTCCGTTGTCGGTGATTTATTTGAGTCATTGCTCAAGCGCAGGGCCGGACTCAAGGATTCCAGCAATTTATTGCCAGGTCACGGGGGGGTGCTGGATCGTATTGATGCCCTGATTCCAGTAGCTCCGATGGCAGCATTTATTGCTGGTCCTTGGTATGATGCTTTATTCGTCGCTTAATGTTCTGGTGCTTTTATGAAAACCCAACAGGTCTGTATACTTGGGGCTACGGGTTCCATCGGGCGAAACACCCTTGAGGTGATTGCATTACATCCTGACAAATTTTCGGTTTATGCGCTCACAGCCTTTAATAATATAGAGATGCTGGTGCGTCAGGCATGGGAAAGTCGGGCGCGTGTGGTGGTGGTACCGGATGACACAGCCAAAAGGCGCTTTACCACATTGTGGCCCGAGGGGCGTCCGCTGCCGGAAATACGGATTGGCCAGGAGGGGTTGTGCTCAGTGGCCGCTGACCCTGATGTGGATGTGGTGATGGCGGCAATAGTGGGTGCTGCTTGTTTACCCTCTGTTTTTTCAGCCGCCGAGGCGGGCAAACGCATCCTTTTGGCAAATAAGGAGGCATTGGTCGCAGCTGGCGAGATTTTTTTAAACGCCGTGCGCGTGGGCTCCGCACAGTTATTGCCAATTGATAGTGAGCATAATGCCATTTACCAGTGTTTGCCTGCTGAGTTGTCTGGGGTGGTGCCGGATCAACCACATCAGTCCATCCGTCGTCTGATATTGACTGCTTCGGGTGGGCCTTTTAGAACGCTACCGCTGGCTGAGCTTGAGGATGTCACTCCGGAGCAAGCCTGTTTACACCCCAACTGGGTGATGGGCAAAAAAATCTCTGTGGATTCAGCAACAATGGCAAACAAGGGCTTGGAGGTTATAGAGGCGCATTGGTTGTTTGCCATGCCCGCAGATAAAATAACCGTGGTGATTCATCCCCAAAGCTTAATCCATTCGATGGTGGAGTATATAGACGGGTCTATCCTGTCACAGATGGGCGCACCCGACATGCGTGCGCCAATCGCATACGGGCTCGGTTTTCCTGATCGTATTGATAGCGGCCTGAGCTCTCTGGACCTTTTTGCCAATGATTCGCTTCGATTTGAGCGTCCCTGTTTGCAGCGTTTCCCCGCCTTGCGCTTGGCTTATGAGGCCTTGGAGACTTCCCAGGTCGCCTGTGTCACCCTGAATGCTGCCAACGAGGTGGCTGTGGATAAATTTCTGCAAAACAAGATTCGTTATCCTGATATAGCTGCCGTTGTCGAGCAGACCATCGATTATATGGTGGGCCGCCGACATACAACGTTGGCTGGGCTCGATGATGTGCTTAGCCTCGATGCCACGGCCCGCACCATCGCCAAAGAATTTTGCTTTGCACGTAACGCCTGACTAATTATGCTGTTAACCTTAATTGCCTTTGCTTTTGCGATTGGACTCCTTGTGGTCATCCATGAGTTAGGGCACTATGTTGTCGCTCGATA
>DATGTB010000132.1:0-4291 GCA_035302065.1 Paenalcaligenes sp.
CATCGGTTTTTCACGTGGCGCTGCGCTGGCGCGTCATTTTGCCAATCAAATCCTGGATGCCACCCAAGGACATTGGTTTTCCTTTACAGACGAATTCGGCAAACAATACGAGGGCTGTATCTCCCCCCATTTTATGGGGCTGTTTGACACAGTCGCCCAATTTGGCCTCCTAGGCTCTAATAATCATTTATATAATCTGAGCATTGCACCTGAATGGGCCTGGGTTGCCCATGCCGTAGCACTAAATGAGTATCGACCAATTTACCCTCTCTATGGCATTGATACCGATGCGCAGCGCGTGCAGGCAGGATTCATCGGCAATCACGGGGATTTGGGCGGAGGCCAATCCTATGTGGGTACCGCGACGGCGCAGGGGGATTTACACAAAATCCCTTTGGCCTGGATGGTCTGGCAGGCAAAAACCCTTGGACTGTCCTTTGCCCTGGAGGGGTTAGAGCAGGTGCAACAACCCATCCTCCATGATGCCCGCGCGCCTATGCTACGGTATCTGGCTACTGACAGGAATGTGCAGGAGGGGTTGCTTTCCACACCGCAGCGACTTCATCCGGAAATCGGGCAGGCCGTACGCAACGAGGTCGAGGCCCTGATCAAACGTTATGGTGATTGGCAGATCCGTCGTAGCCATGACGTGGGGACCGTTGATCTGGCAGACTATTATGCCTGGCTTGATGCTCGTTATGGCTGGCAACCGGGCAAAACTGCCGCTCCTGCCCTCGAGCACGGAAAGGAGCAATAATAGCCAATTCAAGTTATGATCTAGATTTTGACTTTCGCAAGACACATCTATGCTTTTACAGCAACAAGAAAAGCTTTCTGACATTATTCAACACGCCGTCGGGCAGCTTCTGCCCGATGCTGAGGTATCCATCCATCTGGAGCGGCCCAAGGTCGCAGCCCATGGAGACATGGCCACCAACATCGCCATGCAGCTAGCCCGTCCGGCCCGACGCAATCCCCGTGAGCTGGCACAATCCCTGGTCGAGCTGATTCAGGCACATCCGGACAGCGCCGAGCTGATCAGCAGTGCCGAGATTGCTGGCCCCGGGTTTATCAATTTCCGCCTGACTCAGCAGGCCCATCAGGCAGTAATTCACCATATTCATAGCCAGGGCGATGCCTTTGGTCGGCAGCCCCGACAAGACAAAAAGCTGATGGTCGAGTTTGTCTCGGCTAACCCCACAGGCCCTTTGCATGTGGGCCATGCCCGTCAGGCCGCACTTGGGGATGCCCTATGCCGTTTATATGAGACACAGGGATACGAGGTCTCCAGGGAGTTCTACTATAACGACGCCGGCAACCAAATCCATAACCTGGCGCTCAGTGTACAGGCGCGCGCCCGCGGCATCGAGCCCGAGGACCCGGAATTTCCGGCAGATGGCTACAAGGGCGATTATATTTTGGAAATTGCCCGTGCTTTTGTGGCCCGGGCAACGGTCTCGGCCAGTGATGGGGCACCGGTGACGGCCAGTGGGGACTTGGATGACCTGGACAATATCCGCCAATTTGCGGTGGTGTACCTGCGCAATGAACAAGACCTCGATCTCAAGGCCTTTGGTCTGGTTTTTGACAACTACTATCTAGAAAGCTCGTTATATACCAGTGGTCGTGTGGCGCAGGTAGTCGAGCGCCTGACCAAGGCCGGTCATACCTATGAAAAGGACGGTGCCCTGTGGTTACGTACCACTGAGCTGGGTACAGGTGATGACAAAGACCGGGTCATGCGCAAAAGTGATGGTCACTATACTTACTTTGTGCCTGATGTCGCCTATCATGTCACCAAGTGGCAACGCGGTTTTCATGACTGCATCAATATCCAGGGCACCGATCACCACGGCACAGTCGCCCGGGTGCGTGCCGGATTGCAGGGATTGGACTTGGGCATTCCAAAGGATTTTCCGGCTTATGTCCTGCATAGCATGGTCAAGGTCATGCGTGAGGGCCAGGAGGTCTCCATTTCCAAACGCGCAGGCAGTTATATCACCATGCGCGAGCTCATCGACTGGGTGGGCCGGGATGCGGTACGTTTTTTCCTGGTGCAGCGACGGGCAGACTCCGAGTTTGTCTTTGATATCGATCTGGCGCTGTCTCGTAGCGAGGAAAACCCTGTTTACTATGTTCAATATGCCCATGCCAGAATTTATTCTGTACTGCGACAATCCGGAGTCGGGCTTGAGCGCATCAGCCAGGCAGATACCGGTCCCTTGAATGCCGCTTCGGAACTGCAGCTTTTGCAGCGTTTGGCCGAGTTTCCAGCCATGATCCAGCAGGCGGCATACGATCTGGCACCCCACCAGGTGGCTTTCTGGCTGCGCGACTGTGCTGCAGATTTCCATGCCTGGTACAACCACGAGCGTTTACTAGTAGAGGACGAGCAGCTCAAATTGGCACGTCTGAGCCTGGCCTACGCCTGTGCCCAGGTCATCGCCAATGGACTGGGCCTGCTCGGCGTGAGCGCTCCAGAAAAGATGTAATACATTATGGCCAAAAGACGAAAACGTTCTTCCAAAACCCGTGGTGGGACCTTTACCGGTATTATCATCGGGCTCATTCTGGGGCTTGTGGCAGCGGTTGCAGTGGCCCTGTATGTCACCAAGGCACCGATGCCTTTTTATGACCGTGCCAGCAGGGAACCCAGCCAAATCATCCTGCCTGATGTGCGTGATGCGCCTGACCCAAATAGCCGGCTCCATGATCGACGGGCTGATTTGCCAGCAGATGTTCGCATCCCCGAGCCCACCCCCAAACAACAAGAGGATGAGTTAGGGCAGTTTATTGCAGGCTTGGACAGACTTGAATCCGTACCCAAGGGAAGCGAGCCCAAATCACCGGCCAGCCGGCCGGATGAACGCCAGGAGTCAGTGACGCCACCGACACCTGCTGCAGAAAGCACTACCCCGGACAAAGGCACCACTTATTTCTTGCAGGCCGGAGCCTTTCGTTCAGCGGATGACGCAGATATGGTCAAGGCCAAAATCCTGATGCTGGGACTCAATGCCACAGTACAGGTGGGCGATCTCGATGACGCCCCCATCAATCGCGTCCGCGTGGGTCCTTTCCGGGGTATTGATGAGATGAACAAGGCCCGTGAAACACTGGGCTCAGAGAAAATAGAAACCTCTGTCATCCGACAGTAGGGATTTTTTTCCTCTTTTGTCAGTCTATAAAGAAAGCCTTTTTCTTTCACAACATTATTAGCAGAGATACCCACTATGAATGCGTTTTCCATTTTTTCCCGTTTTGCGGCAACCGCCACGTTGGCCGCCATGGCGCTGTTCAGCCCCCTGAGCATGGCTGCCGATTTGCCCGCTGAGTCCACCTTTGTGCGCCTGAATGAGGCCCAGCTCCCCGACAGTGCCGAGCAAACAGAAATTCTGGAGTTTTTTGCCTATAGCTGTCCCTACTGCGCGATGTTCAACCCCCATGTCGAAAAGTGGGCCGAGCGCTTGCCTGACAATGTCGTGCTCAAACGCGTACCCGTAGCCTTTAATGCAGGCATGGGCGATTTGCAGCGCATGTACTTTACACTTGAAGCCCTCAATCGTCTGGATTTGCATACGGCACTTTTCGATGCCCTGCACCAGGAAAAGCAGCGCCTCTTTGATGAAAAAGCGCTCACCCAGTGGGCTGTGGATCAAGGCGTGGATGAGGAGCAATTCACCCAGACCTTTAATTCCTTTGGGGTGCAGACCAAGGCCAATCGTGCAACCGAGCTGACACGCCAATATCAAATCGAAGGCACGCCTACACTGGCTATCGGCGGACAGTTTCTGACCTCACCAGCCATGGCCCAGGGCTATGAGCAGGCCATCAATACCGCACAGCAGCTACTTGACTATAGCCTCACCCCCTAATCATTGGTGCCCTGCGCAGGCGCAGGGCTTTTTACTGCCTATGCTTGCAAGGCTCGGGCACGCGCCTGTTGCAGGTCCTCTATCAGGGTCTGCGGGCTTTCCAGCCCCACCTGCAGACGCAGTAATTGCATCGAACCCCCCCACGGCCAATAGCTGTGTGGGGTCAGTGCCGGGGTATCAACCCACTGCACCAGACTTTCAAAGCCGCCCCAGGAAAAACCAATCCCGAAATACTGCAAGCCATCAACAAATGCCCGGGTCTGCGCGGGCGTCCAATCACAGGCGATGGACAACATGCCATTAGAGCCCTGTGCATCCCGTTGCCAAAGTGCATGTCCGGGGTCCTCTGGCCAGGCCGGATGAAAAATGCGCTGCACCTCTGGCCACAAGGCCAATTGCTCGCAAAGCTGCAATGCACT
>DATGTB010000133.1:0-3372 GCA_035302065.1 Paenalcaligenes sp.
GGCCGCCCCCCAAGCAGCTCAAACAAACCATCATAACGACCACCGCCGCATACAGTGCCCTGAGCCCCGAGTCGATCAGTGATCCACTCAAAGACCGTCAAATTATAATAATCCAGTCCTCGCACCATGCGGGGATTCAGCTCATAAGCAATTCCCGCCTCGTCGAGCCGCTCACATACTCCAGCGTAGTGCGCCAAGGACTCCTCACCCAAGAAATCAAATAAGCGGGGCGCGCTATCAGCCATCTCTTGTAGCTCAGGGTTTTTGGTATCCAACACCCGCAACGGATTACTGTACATGCGACGTTTGGCATCCTCATCCAGGATATCTGCATGTTTTTCCAGATGCGCAATCAAGGCCTCTCGGTGAGCAGCCCGCTCATCACTTTGGCCCAGGGAGTTAATCTCCAGGCGCACATCATCAAGCCCCAACCGCTTCCACAAGCGGTCCAGCATGACAATTAGCTCGGCATCGACATCCGGACCTGAAAAGCCCAAGGCCTCCACATCCACCTGGTGAAACTGCCGATAACGACCTCGTTGCGGACGTTCATGCCTGAACACCGGGCCAATGCTATAGATACGCTGCGGGCGCTCATATAAAAGATTGTGTTCGATGGCTGCCCGCACCACACCGGCTGTGAACTCTGGCCGCATGGTGAGCTGATCGCCGTTTAAACGGTCAGTGAACGAATACATTTCCTTTTCCACAATATCCGTTACCGCGCCGATCCCACGGGCAAATAATTGAGTATATTCCAATATGGGCGTACGGATATTACGATACCCATAGCTCGCCAACCACTGTCGGATAATCTCTTCGAGCTGTTCCCACTGACCACTTTCATCGGGCAGGACGTCATGCATGCCGGTCAGGCCCTGTAACTTCTCAAATGACTGCGTCATAAAATGTGATTGCCTAAAATTTACAACTAAATAAACTGTGCAAAATCAATTTCTGGCCACTCAGGATCCGTAGCGATTTTCTACGTAGTTTTGTACTATTTCCTTGAACTCTGTGGCGATGCCAGCACCCTTGAGCGTCACTGTACGCTCACCATCAATATAAACAGGTGCAGAGGGCACCTCTCCTGTTCCGGGCAAGCTAATGCCGATATCCGCATGTTTACTTTCTCCGGGGCCATTAACCACACAGCCCATCACAGCCACCTGCAGGGTTTCTACTCCAGGGTACTGACTGCGCCATACAGGCATTTGCTCACGCAAATAGCTCTGCACCTCCTGAGCCAACTCTTGGAAAAAAGTGCTGCTTGTGCGTCCACAACCCGGACAAGCCACGACCATCGGAGTAAAGGCGCGCAAACCCATGGTTTGTAAAATCTCCTGTGCAACCTGCACCTCTTTTGTGCGATCGCCGCCTGGCTCCGGTGTCAAAGAAATACGTATCGTATCGCCAATACCTTGCTGAAGCAATACCGACAACGCTGCGGTAGAAGCCACCACCCCTTTGCTACCCATGCCGGCCTCGGTCAAACCCAGGTGCAAGGGATAATCGCAGCGCTCAGACAGATTTTTATAGACAGCGATCAAATCTTGCACCTGACTTACCTTGCACGACAAAACAATACGGCCCGTGGGCAATCCGATATCCAGCGCTCGATGAGCACTTTGCAAAGCCGAGCGCACCAAGGCCTCGCGCATGATCGCTTGGGCTGTCCAGGGGCGGGGCTGTTGTGCATTGGCATCCATCATGGCGGCCATCAGCCCCTGATCCAGACTGCCCCAATTAACGCCAATGCGCACCGGTTTATCATGCTTGCATGCCACCTCAATCATCTGGGCAAAATTATCCTTACCCCGTTGACCCGCACCCACATTGCCAGGATTGATACGGTATTTTGACAGGGCCTGCGCACATTCTGGAAACTGAGTCAGCAAACGATGCCCGTTATAGTGAAAGTCGCCCACCAAGGGCACATCGACGCCCATCTTGTCCAGTTGATTTCTGATGTGCACCACCTCCTTGGCCGCATCGGGCGTATTGACGGTGATACGCACCAGCTCGGAGCCCGCCTGCGCAAGTTCTTTAACCTGTATCGCCGTAGCGATAGCATCCGCTGTATCGGTATTGGTCATTGATTGCACCACTACGGGGGCGCGCCCGCCGATGGTTACGGAGTTCTGCCCCCAAGTGACCGCAACAGCTTGCGTATCCTTTCTGGCAGCTGGGCCGACGCTCATTGCAGGCTGGTCAAAATTAAAACTAGTACTCATAAGCATTACTGGTTGAGTGCTCTCAACCAATCAAAGATTAGCCATGATTCAGGAATCCAGCCCTGATCAATGGCATAAAAAAGAACCACAACAATCAATACCAGGGCAATTAGCCACCACCCCCAGGTTCGCTGCCGTGGAGCAACATACAAAGACATGTCCTGCCCTTCCCAATGGGCCTGCCGGGACCCACCAGCAGGCTGATGCGTAGCGGGGATCACCTCGTCAAGCATGGCCTGTAGTACCTGCTCGTCTATTTCTAAAAAGCGGGCATAGCTGCGCACCAGCCAGCGCAGTGGTACGCCTTCGGGCAAAACCTGCCATTGCTCATCCTCTAACGCCTGTATCTGCTGCCCTGAGTATTTGGTTCGCATACTGACCTGCTCAACCGTGTAGCCCTTGGCCTGGCGTAATTTTTTCAAATAGGCACCCAGGCGCTCGCCTGAGCGCTGCTCATTAGCATGTTCCGGCTCGAAGCGTGCACTCATAATCTGACTCGCTATGGGATTGAAAAAAACATGCGACTTTTTATGCCCTCTCGGGATGAATCAGGATTCTCTTTAGCTTGGGCATACGCTCATGGATGCGCGTACGGTCCTCTATATCCCCGGCGAGCTGCCCACAAGCAGCAGCAATATCATCCCCCCGTGTTTTCCTGACGGTCGCCACCACCCCACCATCTGCCAGGCGCCGGGCAAAGTCCCGAATAGTTTGCTCATCTGAACAACGCAGGCGGGTTCCGGGAAACGGGTTGTATGGAATAAGGTTAAATTTGCAGCTGACCTCCTTGGCCACCTGCAGCAATTGTTCTACATGCTCGGGCTGATCATTGATTCCTTGGAGCATGACGTACTCAAAGGTGATAAAGTCGCGCGGTGCGAATTGCAAATAGTAGTTGCAAGCTGCAAGCAGCTCTGCCAATGGGTATTTTTTGTTCAAAGGCACGAGCCGATCGCGCAAGTCGTCATTTGGTGCATGCAGCGAAACGGCCAAAGCGACAGGGCAATCCTGTGCCAATCGCTCTATCATGGGCACCACACCCGAGGTGGAAACTGTTACCCGGCGTCGGGATAACCCATAAGCATGGTCATCGAGCATTAGCTGCAACGCCGATACGACCGGCTGATAATTGAGTAAT
>DATGTB010000134.1:0-4952 GCA_035302065.1 Paenalcaligenes sp.
CTGGATTGACAGGCAGGAGGGCAAGATTCAACGCACCCTCAGTTATCTGGACAGCCAGCTGGGTGAAAACCCCTTTTGCTTTGGTATTAACCTGAGTCTGGCCGATATCGCGGTCGGCTGTGCCCTGGGCTATCTGGATCTACGTTTTTCCGAATTTAATTGGCGGGCCCAACACGAGCGGCTGGCCCGACTCTGGGACAAGCTCTGCGAGCGGACCTCATTTGAGCAGACAGCGGTTTAACCCATCCACTACCTATGACCCAAAAAGGTCTCATAAATCATCTGGGTTCCCAGTACAAACAATAACAGGGCAAACACCCGTTTCAGGGTATCCACGGGCAAGCGGTGTGCCGCAGCTGCGCCTAAAGGTGCGGTCAGCACACTGGTGGCTGACAAGCACAGCAAAGCGGGCCAGTAGGTATAGCCCAACATGCCCGGTATGAATTTGGTGGTCTCATAACCGGACCAGATATAGCCAACGCTATTGGCAATAGCGATAAAAAAACCCAACGCAGCCGAGGTCGCCACAGCATTGGGCATCAACACATTGGCTCGCACCAAATAGGGTACGGATAAAAATCCGCCCCCGGCTCCCAATAACCCTGAAACAACCCCAACCACAAATCCGAACGCGGTAGTGACCCAGCGCGCCGGCATGCTGATCAATGCTTCTACCCGGGATTTGCGCAACATGCGCACACCAGAAAAATAGACAAACGCAACAAAAATAAGCGCCAATAGCTCATTGCTAATCAAGGCAAAAATGGCACCGCCAGACACCAGGCCGCCCAATAAAATTCCCGGCGCCATCAAAGCCACCACATCCCAGCGGATCGCACCACGCTTGTGATGCGCACGCACACTGGAGATGGAAGTAAATACGATAGTACCCATGGCCGTAGCGATGGCCGTATGGACAGCCAAATCACTCGGAATACCTATACGGAGAAGCATGAAATTCAAAAAAGGCACCAGTACCATGCCACCGCCAATACCCAGCAGGCCTGCAGCAAAACCGACAAACGCTCCCAGACCCAGCAGCGCTGCCAAAAAACCAATTGTCATTATTGTTCCTACAAAATAATCCCGCCGCCCAGACAGACCTCTCCATCGTACAGCACTGCCGACTGCCCTGGCGTAACAGCCCACTGGGGTTGCTGGAAATTCAACCCAAAGGCGCTTGTCGTTGCAGAAGTCAAAACACAAGGCATATCAGCCTGCCGATAACGTATCTTGGCCTTGTATTCACCCAAAGCGGGCGGCTGCCCGGCAATCCAGCTCGCCTGCTCGGCATACAACTGCTCATGGTGCAACCAGGGATGATCAGAGCCCTCAACCACATAGAGGGTATTGCTGCTTAACTCCTTGCGTGCCACATACCATGCATCGGAAGTCCCGTCAGCACGCTGGCGGCCCTTTACCCCCCCAATTCCCAGACCGCGGCGCTGCCCATAGGTATAAAAGGCCAAACCAATATGTTCACCCAACACCTGGCCACGGTCATCCTTGATGGGACCGGGCTCTGTAGGCAAATAACGATTCAAAAACTCCCGGAAAGGACGCTCCCCTATAAAACAAATACCGGTCGAATCCTTTTTCTGGGCGACGGGCAAGGCTAACTGTTCTGCTAATGCTCGTACAGCAGACTTTTCCATCTCGCCAAGCGGAAAGATGGTGCGCGCGAGCTGCTGTTGATTCAAGCGGTGCAAAAAATAACTCTGATCCTTGGACTGGTCCAAGCCCTTTAACAACTGATAGTGTCCCTCATGATATCTGACCCGTGCGTAGTGCCCAGTTGCAATACGTTCGGCACCCAGGGCAATAGCGTGATCCAGAAAAGCCTTGAATTTGATTTCTGCATTACACAGCACATCAGGATTAGGCGTGCGCCCGGCTGAATACTCACGTAAAAACTCGGCAAATACGCGCTCTTTATATTCTTCGGAAAAATTGACCGCCTCTATATCGATGCCAATGAGATCTGCCACGCTGGCCGCATCGATCCAGTCCTCCCGAGTTGAGCAATACTCGCTATCATCGTCATCTTCCCAGTTTTTCATAAACAGGCCAACGACCTCATAGCCCTGCTCTTTTAACAGCCACGCTGCAATCGCAGAGTCTACCCCACCGGATAACCCCACAACCACTCGCTCTTTCAATGATATTTTGTTTGTCATACTGATTTCGACCTACACCCGACCCTTAATTGGCAGGCAAACTAAAAATTTTACCGGGGTTCAGGATATTATGCGGATCCAAGCTCTGTTTGATTTGCTGCATGACCTCAAGCGCCTCCGCACCAAATTCGGTTGGCAGGAATGCCCGCTTATGCAAGCCCACCCCATGCTCCCCGGTACAAGTCCCGCCAGCGGCAAGGGCACGCTCGACAATACGCTGGTTAAGACGTTCTGATTCGCTCCACTCCGCCGGGTCATCGGGCGATAACAACATGAGCACATGAAAATTGCCATCTCCCACATGCCCCAAAATTGTACTGGGAAATGAAGCAGCCGCCATGTCATTGGCGGTTTCCACCACGCATTGGGCCAGTTCGGAGATCGGTACGCACACATCCGTAGTGCTTGAGACCGCCCCGGGGCGCATTTGCAACCCGGCAAAATAAGCCTGATGTCGCGCAGTCCAGAGTCGTGAGCGATCCTCGGGCTGATCAGCCCATTCAAAGCCGGAACCCTGATTGGAATGGGCTATTTCCTCCACCAACTGCGCCTGCTCCTGCACTGAGTTGGGGCTGCCGTGGAACTCGAATAACAAAAGCGGTTTTTCCTCGAGCGCCAATTTGCTATAGGCATTTGTCGCGCGCACGGCCTGCACATCCATGAACTCGACCCGGGCGATATCAATACCCATCTGTATGACCTCGATTACCGTTTGAACGGCATCAGCCACAGCAGGAAAATGGCACACTGCTGCTGCCACCGCCTCGGGTAAAGGATGCAATCGCACCGTGACCTCGGTAATGATGCCCAAAGTCCCCTCACTACCGATAAACAAGCGGGTCAAATCATAGCCGGCAGATGACTTTTTGGCCCGCTGGGCAGTACGGACAATACGCCCATCGGCCATCACTACCGTCAAATTGACTATGTTTTCACGCATGGTGCCATAACGCACCGCATTGGTTCCCGAAGCCCGTGTTGCCGCCATCCCGCCCAGGGTAGCATTGGCGCCGGGGTCGATGGGAAAAAACAACCCCGTTTCATTCAGGGCGGCATTCAGTGACTCACGACGCACTCCGGCTTGCACTGTCGCTGTGAAATCCTCGGCATGGATGGCCAATATCTCATCCATGGCGGACAAGTCCACACAAACCCCGCCATGCAGAGCCAGTACATGGCCCTCCAACGAGGTGCCTGCGCCATAGGGAATCAGAGGCACTCGGTGCTCATGACAATGCCGGGCCAGCCAGGCCACCTCCTCAGTATCATGAGCGAAAACCACGGCGTCCGGAGCCATGGTCGGATACGGTGACTCATCCGTGCCATGCTGCTCACGCACGGCCGCAGCCAGACTGCAGCGCTCACCAAACTGCTGCTGCAGCGCCTCTATAAATCCATCGGGTATGGGTCTTTTATCCTGCTTGAGCTCGGCGGCTCTCATCGCATACTCCTTGTATCATGTGACCCGCCTGCCATGGGAACATCGTTAGTCCTCTATGCGTGAGCCACCTGTGAATCTTGCTGTGCAACTATTTTACGACGTTCTTCAATCGCTTGCGAGAGTTGCTCGATCACTCGTTCCGTATCATCCCAACCAATGCACCCGTCAGTGATACTTTGACCATAGGTCAGTGCCTGACCGTCGACCAGATCCTGGCGTCCGGCCACCAGATGACTTTCAATCATCACTCCCATGATGCGCTCATCCCCGCCCCCGACTTGCTGACAGATATCGGCAATCACCTCGGGCTGGCGGCTGTAATCCTTGCTGCTGTTGGAATGGCTGGAATCGATCATGATGACGGGGCGTAGACCGGCCTCAACCATTTGTTGCCCAGCGTCTTCCACGCTGGCTGCATCATAGTTGGGTTTTTTGCCGCCACGCAAAATGATATGGCAATCCTCATTGCCTACTGTTGACACAATGGCGGAATGACCTCCCTTGGTCACAGAGAGGAAATGATGGGGATGTGAGGCGGCCTTGATGGCATCAATAGCAATACGGATACTGCCCCCCGTACCATTTTTAAAGCCTACCGGACAAGACAAGCCGGAAGCTAATTCACGGTGTACCTGGCTTTCAGTAGTGCGCGCACCAATGGCACCCCAAGCGACCAAATCAGCAATATACTGCGGCGTAATCATGTCTAAATACTCACACGCCGCCGGCACCCCGAGCTCATTAATATTGAGAATCAACTCACGGGCAATGCGTAACCCCTGATTAATGTTGAAACTGCCATCTAGATGGGGATCATTGATTAGCCCTTTCCAACCTACCGTGGTACGCGGCTTTTCAAAATACACGCGCATGATAATTTCCAGGGTGTCGGCGTACTTTTCCCGCAACTTGACCAGACGCTGGGCGTACTCTATGGCGGCCTTGGGATCGTGGATGGAGCAAGGCCCTATCACAACCACCAGGCGATCATCCTCACCGTGCAGTATTTTGTGAATTGCCTGCCGACTTTCGTGAACGAGGTGGGCAGTTTTATCATCACAAGGAAACTCTCGCATGACGTGAGCTGGCGGACTCAGTTCTTTAATTTCTCGAATTCTTAGATCATCAGTATTGTAAGACACTGTATTTCTCCGGTTCTTTGCCAGCGTCCCGTCTTTTGAAGGCGGCCATCAAAAAAAGCCGCCCGGTGCGCTGGCGGCTTTTGGAAATTTGACTAGGCAAGTTGTTAGTACAGCCCGTCTCCTCCTGCGCCAGCGGCACTGGAAAAGAAGAAAAAATAAAAAAAGGAGGTGCTAATGTTCAAGCTGTACATA
>DATGTB010000135.1:0-7737 GCA_035302065.1 Paenalcaligenes sp.
GCCTGCACACGCTCACCGGTGGTGGGTGCATCTACCTGTCCATTTGGAAATGTATACCAATAAAGTAAAGGGCTCATCTGCGTTAACATCGCTTTCTATTCCTTGTTCTAAAGCTCTTACATAAAGCAACCTTGATACCACGAACGTAATGCTATTTTATTACCAACGTCTTTGAAATCCATCGTTCAATAGAGGCGTGTCAAAAAATTTTCCTGAACGCCTCCGACAATTACGACGCAGCCGCCAGTTGTCTCAGCAACAACTCGCAAAAATGTGTCGACTTTCGCAAAGTGCCATATCAAATTATGAAAATGGCACCCGCAAGGTGGCGCGCGAAATCTTTATTCTGGCCAGAGTGTTAAATGTTTCACCGCTCTGGCTGGCTGAAGGCCAGGGTCCCAAAGAACCGACTTTGGTCAAACAACAATCTGAACCCCAAGCCAGTGCCTATGAAACTACCTATTGGCCCTTCAAATGGGTGCAACCAGAAGCGCTGCATCGCCTGAGCGCTGGTGAGCTGGCCCTCGTGGAAAATACCCTGCTCGCCCTGTTGCAATCTCTCGAGGACAGCGACAGCAGTGACAGTGATTGACACTGCCCTCAGCACAGCTTTCCATCAAAATAGAAAACTCTGTTATTTTGGCGCATACAGGTAGAGCTCAACCCGGCGATTCAATGCCCGGCCTGCTTCGGTAGCATTATCCCCGATGGGATCACTGGCACCGCGACCTTGCGCTATCAGACGATCGTTATTCACTCCGTGATTATTCAGATAATGGGTAACCGCCTGCGCACGCTGTAATGACAGACGCTCGTTAACCTGCGCGCTGCCTGTGCTATCCGTGAAGCCCAGGGAAATTGCCCGTAGCTCAGGATGCTGCACCAGTGCCCGCGCCACACTATCCAGTACGGGATAAAGCTGCGGATTTAGATTGGCCTTGCCCACATCAAAAGACACATTGCTGGGCAAATTGACCTTTAGTGAACCATCAGGCATTTCTGTCACGCTGACCCCCAAATCAGTGGCCCCTGATTGCTCAACATCCTTTTTGATGCCTGACCAGTTATAGCCAGCGACACCGCCAGCCAAAGCGCCTACTCCTGCCCCTATGAGAGTGGCCTTCGTACTATCGCCTATCAAGGCGCCCAGGCCTGCACCTACAGCTGCACCAGCGCCAGCTCCTATGGCTGTCTTTTCACCGCGCCCCATATCTGTAGTTGCACAGCCTGCCAACAAAGTCAGTGCAGCCAACAAGGCAGCACCACGGGTTTTTAATTGAAACTGTTTCATCGAGCGTACCTCCAATAAATATAGACTCAGGCTAAATTTACCTGAGATTGAGCGTCCAGGGCCTGAACTTTTCAATTTTTGACATGAAGTTAACCTAAAGTATTGTCAAAAGGGGAAATGCCAAGATGAATTTAGCGTGTCTGCTTTACTATGAGAGGTATCTCGTGCAATAAATATCACAGCATATTTTTTTAGACTACGGCATAATAAAGCCAAGTACCCCACTTACCATGTAGACAGGCATGATTGAATTCAAGCATGTATTTAAATCCTATGGACGTAGCCCCAATATACTAGTAGATCTGAATTTTAGCATCCGCCCGGGGGAGTTTATTTTTATCAATGGACCCTCCGGAGCGGGCAAATCTACCTTGTTGCGTCTGATTGCCGGTCTGGAAACTCCGACCCGGGGCTCGATTTTTGTCCAGGGTAGCCGCGTGGACAAGCTCCCGACACGGGGCCAGCCCTACCTGCGCCGGGCTATCGGCCTGATATTGCAGGACATTCATTTGCTTGATGATCGCCGCGCCCTGGATAATGTCATGCTGCCCCTCGAGGTGCTGGGCGTAGCCACCGGTACCGCCCAGGCACGGGCTCGTGCCGCCTTGCAAAAGGTAGGGCTGGGGGACAAGCAGGATCACTACCCGGTTGAGCTCTCGGGCGGTGAGCAGCAACGGCTGGCCATCGCCCGGGCGATTGTCAATCGACCTGCCATAGTGATCGCTGACGAGCCCACCGCCAATTTGGATGATGCCACAGCGAAAAAGATCATGGATGTATTTGCAGACTTTAACCGGGTAGGTGTCACCACCCTGATAGCCTCTCACGACCATCAGCTGATGGAGCACTACGCCAAGCGCAGTTTCACCATTGATGGGGGTCGATTTGCCGATTCGGCAGGAGGGCCGTCATGAGCAGCTGGCTAAGGCAACACCGTTATGCCCTGCGCGTGGCCATGATCCGTCTGGCAACCCGTCCATTCTCTTCTCTGGCAAATATTCTGGTCCTTGCTGTTGCGCTGGCTGTGCCTTTTATTGGTTGGGCCCTGTTATTGTCCACCCAGCCGCTGGTACAGCATATCCCGGTGTCCACGGAGTTGACCGTGTTTTTGCATACCCAAAGCGACGCAGCCCAGCGAGCGACACTAGAGCAGCAGTTTGAGGAGCAGTTCGCACCCTGGGTGCAGGCATATGATTTCATTTCCCGTGACGATGCGCTGGAGCGCCTCAAAAGCAACCCCAGCTGGGATCAAGCCCTGAGTGTCCTCGATGAAAACCCGCTTCCGGATGCTTATGTACTGCAAATCACCGAGCAGGAGCAGCCTCAGGCTGCCTTGCTGCAGTTCGTCGAGGTGCTGGAGCGTCAGCCCATGGTCGAGCAGGTTTTGCTGGATATTGACTGGCTACAAAAACTCGATACTTTGCTGGGGCTGACACGACAGGCTTTATTTTTATTGAGCCTGGGCGTTTTATTGATTGTCGTGGGTACGGTTTTCAATACCATTCGCCTGCAATCTCTCAACCACCAGGAGGAGATTGCCGTTGCCCGCATGGTCGGCGCAACAGAAAGCTTTGTGCGGCGTCCGTTTTTATACTTTGGTGCGTTAACAGGTTTTTTTGCCAGCTTGCTGGCCCTGGCCATCGGTTACCTCACGCTGGGGTCATTCTCTCAAACCTTTGCCCGTATTGCTGCCAGTTATCACATCAACCTGCAATTGAGTCTGCCTGATACGCTCAGTATTGTTCTGGCGCTGGTACTAGTAGTCATCATCGCTGCCTTGGCTGCACGCTGGTCCGTCGGTCGACGCAGTGCCTATCAGCTCTGAAATGATCAAGCAGCACCTTGAACCACAGGCCTTTCGGGACTTTGCCCGTGCGGTGGTGATTTGGCAAAAACAACATGGCCGTCATCAGCTACCCTGGCAAAAGAGTCGTGATCCCTATCCAATCTGGGTTGCTGAAATCATGCTGCAGCAAACCCAGGTCAAAACCGTACTGAACTATTACCCGCGCTTTTTGGATCGTTTCCCCAACGTAGAGGCGCTCGCACACACGCCACTAGACGACCTGATGCCGTATTGGGCCGGGCTGGGCTATTATGCCCGGGCACGCAATTTGCACCGTACCGCCCGGATTATCGTGACCCAGCACGGGGGCCAATTTCCCCGCACCCAGGCTGAATTAAAGGAATTGCCCGGTATCGGCCCCTCAACTGCAGCAGCAATTGCTGCCTTTGCCTTTGCCGAACGCATTTCTATCCTGGATGGTAATGTCAAACGGGTACTGGCCCGCTTTGCCGGCATTGATGCGCCCATACAGTCCAGTGCTACCGAGCGTCAGATGTGGGATCTAGCCCAGGAACTACTGCACCATGCCCCCCAGGATCTGGATATGGCCGCTTATACCCAGGGTTTGATGGACCTGGGCGCCCTGGTTTGCACCCGTAGCGCCCCAGCGTGCGCACAATGCCCCTTGCGCCAGCACTGCCATGCTTACTGTCATGATCTCCAGGATCAGCTGCCTGTGCCGCGTACAACGCGTCCCCTGCCCACACGCGAAAAGCATATGCTGGTTTGGCAGCAGGGTAACCACATCTTGCTGGAAAGAAGGAAAAAACAGGGAATTTGGGGCGGTCTGCTGTCATTGCCCGAATTCAAGGCCAGGTCCCACCTCGAGGAGTTCTACCGCTCACAGGGATGCTTTGCAAAGGCCCAGGCCCTGGAGCCGGCATCGCATCGATTTACTCATTTTATTTTGCATATCCGACCCTGGCTTATTCACCACCGGGAAGCGACATTACCGCCCATGGATAACAAAAACCATCTATGGATCCCTGCCGAGGCGCTTGCGCACAGTGCGCTGCCCGCCCCCATCAGGCGGCTTTTGCTCAACCCTGTGGTGAGCGCTATTGCTGAGCTTGCGGATCCGGATGGCGACTGATCGACATCAAGAGTCCGCACGCTATGGCCAGGGTCATCAGCGCAGTCCCGCCATAGCTTAAAAAGGGTAGCGGGACACCCACCACCGGCAGGACTCCAGTAACCATGCCGATATTGACGAATACATAGACTGCCAGCATCATGCCCATGGCTCCGGCCAGCAAACGGCCAAACTGGGTGGGCGCGTAGGCGGCAATGAGCAAAGCGCGCAACACCACCAGTCCATAAAGGGTTAGCAGGACCAACCCACCATAAAGCCCAAACTCCTCCGCATAGACAGCAAAAATGAAATCCGTGGAGCGCTCCGGAATGAAATCCAGATGCGCCTGCGTCCCTTGCATGAAACCCTTGCCGTAAATGCCTCCGGAGCCAACAGCGATCATGGACTGTATGGTATGAAAGCCCTTTCCTAGCGGATCTGAGCTGGGATTGAGCAAAGTGCAAATGCGGTGTTTCTGGTAATCGTGCAAAATATGCCAATCAAATTCAGGCGCACAAAGCAGCTCCTCATAATGCCACATCAGGGCAAACCCGCCCACCACCATAAAGGCCAGTGGCAGCAGCCAGCGAAAGGGAAAACCGGCAAAATAAATGACGCAAAGCCCAACGGCCAATACCAGCAAGGCGGTGCCGAGATCTGGTTGCCGTACGATAAGAAAGAAGGGAATAAATAAAATAAGGAGCGCCACCAGCAAATCCAGCAGCCCTACCCGGGGCTGTTGCTGCTTGCGAAAATACCAGGCCAGCATGATGGGTACTGCCAATTTGAGCCCTTCAGATGGTTGTAACCGCAGCACCCCCAGATTAAGCCAACGCTTGGCGCCTTTGCTGGACTCGCCAAAAAACTCCACACCCAACAATAACACCACTGCACCCAGATAAATGGGCACGGCAAACCGTTCTATCCAATGCGGGGGCAATAGTGCCACACCCCACATCAGAAAAAAGGCAATAATGAAATTTCTATATTGATCGGCAAATCGGGGGTCATCGAGCCCGACCGCAGACTGCATGACCGTCAGGCCCAGCAGCGACAAAATACCCAACAAAAAAAGCAAAGGCCAATCAAAGGCGAGAATGGCGGTAAAGACCGCATGCCAGATTTTCCTCATAGCTCGGTATGCCGATCAAAAAGCCAGTAATCAAAAAGCTTGCGCGCAATCGGGGCGGCAATGGTGGCGCCCCAACCAGCATTTTCCACCAACAAGGCCAGGGCAATCTGCGGGTTTTCAGCGGGCGCATAAGCCATGAACAAGGCATGATCACGTAAACGCTCTTCTATTTCCTCGGCTTTATATTTGGTTCCCCGCAGACTAAAGACCTGAGCCGTACCGGTTTTGCCCGCCGCCTGGTAGACGGCATCTGCAAAGGCTGCCCGTGCCGTACCGGTGCGCGTCACATCAATGAGTGCATTTTTAATAATTTCCAGATGTTCAGGCTGCAAATCAATCACATGCTCGGGTTCAGTCTGCAGGCTTTGTATGGCCCCGGTCTGAGGGTCAATCAGCTCCTTGACGATATGCGGGGTCATATACACCCCATCGTTGGCCAATACAGCTGTGGCCTGGGCCAATTGCAATAACGTAAAGGAGTTGTAGCCCTGCCCGACCGCCACGGAAACGGTTTCGCCCGCGTACCAATGCCGCTGCTCGGGATCAGCAAAATGATTTCTTTTCCACTCCCGGGACGGCAGGATGCCCTGGCGTTCACCGTCCAAATCAATACCCGTACGGCGTCCAAAGCCAAATTGCTTGCTGAAATCGTGCAGATTATCCACCCCTATTTCGGGGCCCAGGGAGTAAAAATACGTATCCGATGAAACCACCAGGGCACGGTGCATATCCGTGGCCCCATAAGAGGCGCCCCCCGCATTGCGAAACCGTTGTCCGCCAAACTCAAAATAACCGGGGTCATAAATGCGCTCTTTGGGATCCCGCTTGCCCAACTCCAACGCCGCCAGCGCCACAAACGGCTTATAGGTGGAGCCGATGGGATAGGTGCCAAACAAGGGTCGGTTAATGAGGGGGCGATCCTCGGATTCGTTCAATTTGCGCCAATTTTCAAAATCAATGCCATCAATAAACAAATTGGGGTCAAAAGAGGGTGCAGAGACAAAGGCCAGCACCTCGCCCGTCGCTGGTTCTATAGCTACCAAAGCGCCTCTGTCCTGCTCAAAAAGCTGCTCTGCCAAATGCTGCAAGCCCATGTCTATGGACAGGCGCAAATCCATCCCGGCAACGGGCTCAATACGATTTAGCACCCGCACCGGTCGCCCAGCAGCGGTGATCTCGACCTCCTCCAGACCGGTTTGACCGTGTAGCACCTCCTCCCAGGTAAGCTCAACACCCTTTTTACCAATAACGGAAGTGCCCCGGTAATTACCCAGGCGCCCATCCTCCTCGAGCCGTTCTTCGTCCTCAGGAGAAATGCGGCCAACGTAACCAATCACATGCGCTGCCGATGCCCGTTGCGGGTATTCGCGCACCCAACGGGCCTCCAGATTTACCCCCGGGAAACGGTAAGCCTGGGCCGCAAACCACGATGCCTCAATCTCATTGACATTATTTCTGAGCAACAGGGGGCGATAGCGGCTCGATTGTCCGGCTGTGGTCAAAAAACGTTTTTTGTCACGAGCACTGATATAGACCACCTCACTGAGCTCATCAAGCAAAGCCTCCAAATCGCGTCGCGCATAAGCTGGGGTGACGGTCAGGATATAGTCACGATAGTTGCGGGCCAAGACCTCACCATTGCGGTCAAAAACCTCGCCGCGCCGTGGCGGCAAAGGCAAAACCGCAATACGATTCTGGTCCGCCTGGGCAGCCAGTCCCTCATAACGCACCACCTGTAAATACCACAGGCGAGCGCCCAAAACTGATAACAGGGCGATCACGACCAACGCGGCTACTGCTGCGCGGACCACCATCCTGCGTTTTAAAAGATGTGAGGTTTTTTTGAATTCAAACATCTTTTCCCCGATCCTCAGGCGCCATCATCATCGCCCACATCCAGACGCCGCTGGGGCAAAAACAAGAGAAAATCAGTCAAAGGCCAGAGCAAAGCAATAAATACGGCCGACAAGGACCAGCCCCAGCCTATCCACTCGCCAGCCATCCAGGCATGGGCAAAACGCGGAATGGCCAAAGCAATCAAAAACACCGGCAGCAAATGAATGGCTTGCACCCAGGGCCCAAACAACAGCAAGCGGCGGCTCAAGACATGGACGCCGTAGATGGCCAGCACATAGCTCAGGGCATGCTCGCCCAGCAGGGAGCCATCATGCACATCGATCAATATCCCCAGAAAAAATCCCAGCAGCATATTGACCCGCCCGGGCTCATGCAATGCCCAAAAACAGAGAATCAGCATCAGCAAATCGGGCGCCTGCACCCAGACCCGCCAAGGCAACAGACTCACCAACCAGACCAGGAATATGGACCCACCCACCAGCCAGGGGCTCGATGGATGTCGAAAGGGACTGGTATCCAGGGGTTGCAAAGCACCAATG
>DATGTB010000136.1:0-7951 GCA_035302065.1 Paenalcaligenes sp.
ACACCGGTTAACGCACGCACCAAAGTGGTTTTGCCGTGATCAATATGACCTGCTGTTCCTATTATCATTTGTTTTATCAATCAAATAAGAATGAAATAATGCCAAATTCCAAAACTACTGTGAGTGCTGCAAGATGCGCACTAAATCCGCTTCCTGCTCCGGCGTCAAACAACGCATATCAAGAAAAACTGACTGCTGCTGTAAGCGTCCGACAACAGGCGTACTCAGATTCCGTAACTGCTCTGCCAACGCAATCGCTGCCTGATTTGCACGCCCGGCACCACGATACCGAAAGCATAAACCGTAACTGGGTAATGATTCTACCGGCAAGGCGCCACTGCCAATTTGACTATGCATAGGCTGACTCAACAGTTCAAACTGCGCTCCCGCCCACTGTTGAAACAAAGGCTGCAGACGCTCTGCCTGCGCCTTGATCTCATGGTCGGAACGTGTCAGATAACGCAAGGTCGTCAATCGCTGTACCAAATGCTCAGGCTGCTGATATAAATCCAGTACGGCCTCAAGTGCTGCCAAGGTCATCTTGCCCACCCGTAACATACGCTTGAGCGGGTTGGACTTGATGCGCTGGATAAAGCTTTTGTCCCCGACAATTAACCCTGCCTGTGGTCCACCTAATAGCTTATCACCACTAAAAGTCACCACCTGCGCTCCCTTGGCCAGGTTTTGCTGCACGGTAGGCTCATCAGGTAATCCATAAGACTGCATATCAATCAGGGTACCACTGCCCAAATCGACTGTCGCCGGGATATCATGACGTGCCCCCAAGGCTGCTAATTGGGCAATATCAACCTCCTTGCTAAACCCCTGCACCTCATAATTGCTGCAATGCACCTTCATGAGCATGGCCGTGTTTTCATTAATGGCCTGCTCATAATCATATAGATGCGTCCTATTGGTTGTGCCCACCTCATGCAGTCGAACGCCAGCACGTGCCATAATATCCGGAATCCTGAATGACCCCCCAATTTCAACCAGCTCACCCCGTGAAACCACTACTTCACGGTCCTGTGCCAGGGTATTAAGCAGCAAAAAAACCGCCGCAGCATTATTGTTGACCACCGTGGCATCCTCGGCTCCAGTCAGGGCACAGATCTTTTCGACAATCAAATCATCCCGGTCGCCCCTGCGGCCCGTACTGAGGTCATATTCCAGATTGACAGGATTACGCATTGCCTGCGTCACCGCCTGTATCGCGGACTCCGGCAACAAGGCACGACCCAAATTGGTATGCAGTACCGTGCCGGTCAAATTAATGACCTTTTGGATACGCGAGGCGGTCAATTCACCGAGCTTTTCATCAATGAGACTACGGAGCTGCTGTGGCTGCAAATCCAGCTGTTTAAGCGCCTGTCGCATAAATCGTGCCCGCAGCTCATCAAGCGCCTGTCGGATTGCCCGGGTAACCAGGGTTTGGCCAAACTCCTCGATCCGGGCACGCATCCATTCCTGCTGTAAAAGTTTGTCAACCGAAGGTAAAGCCGCTAAAGTGGGCACCAAGTGTTTTTCCTGCGCCATCTATAAACCTTTGTGTGTTATCCAATCACATTCGGAGATCTGCAAGGACCTATCATCGGACCTCGTACAGGCCTTATATTAGTGTATAAACCATTTATAAATCATCTGCTGATTCTTTCACCATGAAATGCTTAATACAGCGTGTCAAAAACGCACAAGTAGAAATCGACGGCCAAATTACTGCAAAAATTAATCACGGGCTGCTGGTCTTTGTATGCGCCGAGCCAACAGACGACCAAAGCACCATCCAAAAGGCTGCGGACAAAATCCTGCGGCTAAGAATCTTTAGCGATGAAGATGGGAAAATGAATCACTCTGTGCAACAGATCAATGGTGGTCTATTGGTCGTAAGCCAATTCACCCTCGCTGCGGATACCCGCAGGGGCAATCGCCCAAGTTTCACCCAGGCTGCCAAGCCCACTGTAGGCAAAACTCTCTACCACAGCTTTGTGGACTACCTGAAAAAAAACCACCCCGAGGTACAAAGTGGTGTTTTTGGTGCTGATATGCAAGTACATCTGATCAACGACGGACCGGTCACCATTCCGCTAAATATTGATTAATTATTGGTAGAATGAAGGTTTAGCCCAAGGCTTGAATTCATACGCATAAAGGACAGTAAATGAAGGATATCAACTACGTTGTCACGCTATTTGAGGCGCAGCCCGAAAACTCGAAAATCACAATTGCCTTTACCATGGCAGTCAACGCCGCACGGCAGGGCCTCACTCCGGTGGTGATCCTCATGGGAGATGCCGTTCAGCTCGGGACTCCAGGCAGCATCGAAGCGATTGAAATTGGTGCTCCCTTTGGCACAGGCCAGGCATTACTCGATGAGCTGCTACAAAAAGGCGGCAAGGTTGCTGTCTGTGAATCTTGCATGCTTTACAAGGGGCTGCAGGCCAGCGATGTGGACGAGCGCTTTCCCATCATCAAGGGCGGCAATGTCATTGAGCTGACCTTGCAGTCCAAAGGCAGCGTTCAGGTTAGCTAGGATAGTCACGCCAACCAGGGCTGGGTCTGCCAGGACACCAGAACCCAACGAATGGGTACAGGCTGCCCATTGCGTTGGCGCACGTCCTCTATGTAAGATAATTCTGGCCATTGCCCATGTTGATACAGGATGGCAGCCAGATACAGATAAGGCGGAATGCGCCCCGCCCCGACATGGGCATTTGAAAACTCGGGCCCGGCCCGTAACCCGGCCTCGGCAGGATAGGTGACATAAACACGCTGACGCGCATGACGATGCAGTTTTTCCAGCGCTGCCCCCATATCGGCGACGAGGCTCGAACGTGAGGCAATCACCACATCGCAAACTGGTACCTGTTGCCAATCAGCAAACCAATCCAGATGATAGGTCATAATACGTGTCTCGATCTGCAAATCCCTGGCTCGGGCGGTGAGTCGTTCAAGCATGCCCGCACTAAAATCCAGCGCATGCACGGTGTGGCCTTGCAATGCAATGGGCAAGCTCATATCCCCTGCGCCGCAACCAATGTCCAGAACGCTCTGCCCAGGCGCTAGCGCCAGTTTTTCCAAAAATTTCTGACTATAGATCCCGGGCTGCCACCGGGTACTGACCTGCATGGCTCGCTGGTCCCATTGCTGAGCCTGCGAAACGGGTCGGGACAGCGCCTCAAAATGCTTCCGGTACATCTGGTCAAAGTCCAGCTGATCAATTTTAAGCACGATTTCACTCATGATTTGCCGTGATTGTTTTTTAACCTTTTATTAGTTACAGTTCCAAATTACAATCTGGTATGGTGTATGTTAGGTTGATATTGTAACCGCTATATTCATAAATCCATTCCGTGCCTCGGAGCTCTACTCTATGCGTCGTTTCCTTACCCGTTACACCGCCTTTTACGTGGTTATTATGGGGGCGGTCATTTTTACTTTGCTCGCATTGTTTCATAGTGCATGGTGGTGGATTTTAGGCGTACCTTTTCTTGCTTTGCTGTTACTTGGTGTTTTTGACGTTTCGCAAACACGCCACGCGATACGTCGTAATTACCCGGTCATTGGCAACCTCAGATTTTTCTTCGAATTTATCCGACCAGAAATACGACAATACTTCATCGAAAGTGATACCCAGCCGTTGCCTTTCTCACGGGTCGATCGCTCTCTGGTCTATCAACGTGCCAAGCGCGAAAATGACAAGGTGCCCTTTGGCACACAGCTACAAATGTATACCCCGGGCTATGAGTGGATTAACCACTCGATGGAGCCCACGGTCATCACGGACACCAACTTTCGCACCCTGATAGGAGGTCCGGACTGTACTCAGCCCTACAGCATGTCAGTATTTAATATTTCCGCCATGAGTTTTGGGGCTCTGTCTGCCAATGCCATCTTGTCTCTCAACAAAGGGGCTTTACTGGGGAATTTCGCTCACGATACTGGCGAGGGCGGGATTAGCAAATACCACACCCGTTATGGCGGTGATCTCATCTGGAATATCGGTTCGGGCTACTTTGGCTGTCGCGATCAGGACGGCAACTTTTGCCCGGAGCAATTCGCAGAGCGCGCTCGACAAGAGCAGGTCAAAATGATTGAGATAAAATTATCTCAAGGCGCCAAACCCGGTCAGGGAGGCATACTTCCCGGACCCAAAGTCACTCCCGAAATCGCCGCTGCACGGGGCGTACCCGCTTGGCAGGATTGTATCTCGCCGGCTCGCCATAGCGCCTTTAATACCCCGATAGAACTGCTTGAGTTTGTCGCCGAGTTGCGCCGGCTCTCAGGGGGCAAACCAGTGGGCTTCAAACTCACAATTGGCCACCCGTGGGAGTGGTTTGCCATTGCCAAGGCCATGCTCAAAACCAATATTACGCCGGACTTCATCGTCGTGGATGGCGCCGAAGGCGGCACCGGGGCGGCGCCTGTAGAGTTCATTGATCATGTGGGCACCCCTTTGCGAGAGGCACTGCGCTTGGTACACAATACGCTGGTCGGTATTGACTTGCGTGATCGCATTCGCATAGGTGCGTCGGGCAAGATTATTAGTGCCTTTGATATGGCTCGCATCATGGCGTTAGGGGCCGATTGGTGCAACAGTGCCCGGGGCTTCATGTTTGCAGTGGGTTGCATACAGGCACTGGTATGCCACACTGGGAAATGTCCTACTGGGGTCACGACCCAGGATCCCTTGCGGCAAAAGGCACTGGTTGTCTCGGATAAATCTGTACGGGTTGCGAGTTACCAAAGCAGTACGCTGCGTGCCTTGGCGGAGCTTCTCGAGGCCGCCGGACTACAGCATCCCAGCGAATTGCGCCCGCACCATATTGCCCAGCGTATTGCCAACGGTCAGGTCCGTGTGCTGTCTGCCCTGTTTCCTGATCTGGAGGAGGGCGAGCTTCTCAAAGGCGTCTTTAAACAGACCATTTTCAGAGTCGGTTGGCCGATGGCATCTGCCGAGTCTTTTGAGCCAAATTTCAGCCTGAGCGCGGCTTTATCCGGACATCACGTCAACCGACCCTAACCCGCTAAACTCGACCTTTACGCTACTTTGCGCTATAGTAGAGCCTTTTGGCTCAAATCATTTGAGCTGCAATAATTAACCTAGTTATAATTTTTGCTCAATCTTTTAATGTCTCAGATCGTTCGTACAAATAAAAAAGCTCAGTGCATAAAAACGGTATATCTGCGCATGCCACCCCCACAGTGATTGCAGCATATTAGTTTCCTTTCTATTTCCCGGATGTCGGTTGTAGCCGCTCGTTATCGCCTGTTGGGTGCTTAGCGCGCTACATATCTTCTCTTTCACCCTTATCTTTGAGACTTCAATCATTAATGAATGATCCTGTGTTTTTTCAACTCACCACATTACAAGCGATCTTGCTACTTGTGGGTTTTTATGGAGCAACCTTTCTACTCACCTTGATGATTAGTCGTCGCCATGAAAACGTAGACGGCTATATGGTTTCCAACAGTGCAGTTGGATTTGGTTTATCAGCCGCCAGCATGATTGCCACCTGGATATGGGCTGCCTCCTTTTATGCCAGTGCCACCTCAGGATTCAAATACGGCTTGTCTGGCCCAATCCACTACGGATTTTGGGGCGCCCTGATGATTTTATTCATCTATCCCTTTGGTCGCCGCTTCCGAGCCTTGGCCCCTGAGGCCCATACGCTCGCTGAGATTATTCACGCCCGTCATGGACGCTCCAGCCAACTTATCATGGCCATCTCCAATTTGATTGGTAGTGGAATCAGTCTCATGGTTAATTTCACAGCGGCTGGTGCCTTGGTGTCAATCTTGAGTCCCTTGAGCTTTATTCAAGGCGTATTGATAGCAGGATTAGGCGTGTTGGCCTATACCCTGTGGTCCGGTTTCAGGGCCTCGGTGATGACTGACTTTGCTCAACTGATTGCCATGATTCTGGCTGCTGTAGTGATTATTCCGCTGATTTTTTATAATGCTGGCGGCAGCAGCTTTTTAGCAGATAATATGTGGCGTCTCAGTGCTGAGCAGGCCAACTTTTTCTCCAGCACAGCGATTTTGGAGCAAGGAGCTCCCTACTTTGTGGCGGTACTTGCTTACGCCATAGGAAATCAGACCATTGCCCAGCGTTTGTTTGCTGTGCGTGAAGATTTGATTCGTTCTACATTTTTGACTGCCACTGTCGGCTATGGCGCCGTCGTGATCGGTCTGGGCATGCTGGGTCTGCTGGCCTTGTTTGCCGGCCTGAAGCCTGCGGGTGGAGATTTGAATAATATCATTCCACAAATGGCATCCTCTTATCTGCCCCCCATAGGCATTTTACTGTTTTTCATTTTGGTGATTGGCTCCCTGTCCTCGACCGCTGATGCTGATCTTTGTGCCCTGTCTGCCATTGTAATGACTGACATTTATGGCAAGAACATCGCCCGTGGTCGTCCCGACCCCAGACGCATGCTGCTTTGGGGCAGAATCACCATGATCGTGGCCACCATGATAGGTGTTGTATTTGCCAGCCTGAAACTGGACATCCTGGTCATGCTGGTATTTGTTGGAGCACTTTGGGGCGCAATTGTATTTCCCGTCATTTCCAGCTTTTATTGGCAGCGGGTTACCAACAGGGCATTTACCACAGCCGTGATTAGCGCTGTTGTCTTGTTTACTATTGTGCGTTTTGAATTAGTGCCCATGGTCGGAGCCACTGCCATTTTCTTTGAGATTATTGCCGCAGTGGGTGCCGCAGTCGTAATTGGTCTCATGACCTTTGCCTTCTTTTCCAGAAATACCGCCGTAGTTGTCGCCACCCTGGTGTTTCTGGCTCTGGCACCTTATTTCCTGCACTTCTTGCGCAACTATACGGTATTGCTCGGTTCACTCACCTCGTATGGTGCGAGCACCGTCGTGTGCATCGCCATGAGTTTTTTGAGCAATCAAAAGTTTGATTTCAAAGTACTGGCCAAGCGTGTAACCGCCTTTCAGGAGGACCACAGCATCACACAGCCCTCCTCATAATTTTAGGATGCATAATAATGAGTATTAATGAGTTAGTTGTTTATATTTTGGTGTGGCCTGTCCTATCAGCGATTATTTTGCTGATTCTGGTGGTGTCACTCATTCACGATATCATTCGCTCGAGAAGAGAAGGCAAAGAAATGCTCTAAGCTTTCAGCATTATTAAAAAAGCGTTTGCTTTTAATAAACTGACCCCAAAAAGAAAAATACTTTTTGGGGTCCTTTTTTATGTCTGCCTAAATAATGACATTAAAGCCTAACGCTCAACCGGCACTAAACGGGGCGCTATCATATTTTCCGGACGTAGAATTTCCTCCAGGATCTTTTCATCCAGCAGCTTTTCCTCACGCACGATATCCAGTACAGAGCGTCCCGTCTGCAATGCAATTTTTGCAACCCGGGTAGAGTTTTGATAACCAATATAAGGGTTTAAGGCTGTCACTAATCCTATCGAGTTTTGCACCAAGGCGAGGCAATGCTGCTCATTGGCAACAATATCCTCGACGCACAATTCACGCAGCATATCCATCCCTCGCTGTAATAAGCGGGTTGAATCAAATAACTTGTAAGCGATGAGCGGCTCCATTACATTGAGCTGCAATTGCCCGGCCTCGGCGGCCAGTGTGACGGCCAGATCATTACCTATGATCTCAAAAGACACCTGATTGACTGCCTCGGGTATGACTGGGTTAACCTTGCCCGGCATGATGGAGCTGCCAGGCTGGCGTGCGGGCAAATTAAGCTCATTAAACCCCGTGCGCGGACCGCTGGATAGCAAGCGCAGGTCATTGCAAATCTTGGACAGTTTGGCCGCTGTGCGCTTTAACATCCCGGAAAATAAAACGAAATCCCCCATATCCGAGGTTGCCTCAATGAGGTCCTTGGCCGCACGTACCGGATGACCACTCAGCTCGGCCAGACGTTGGACAGCGATGGACTGATAGCCGGGATCCGCATTAAT